>JASHRI010000221.1 GCA_030037435.1 Candidatus Acidiferrales bacterium
CAATTGGATGAGTTCCCTGCGGATGCTACGCTTACCCGCCAACGCGCGGCGGGCGACCATGAAATTGTAGTCGCACGGCCGCCGAGAACGGGTGCATTGCGGAGGCTCGCGGCATGAAATTCCTGGGATTCGTGTTGCTTCTGGCGGGCTGGCTGATTGCCGTTGCGGCCGTCGCGATGCTGGCGGCTGCGGGACCGAGGGCCGGATTCGTGCTGGCCGCTATTGGAGTCGAAATCCTGGGTCTGGTGCTGTTCATTCGAGCTCATCTCGTTCCGTGGAGCGACCGCGACTGATGCCCGTCCCATCCCCGCATTTCCCCGACATCTCGGCGGTGCTTTGTTTCGTCTTCATCTTGCTGGTTCCATTCGCCGCCGCAGGCCTGGCGCTGATCAACACCGGACTCGGCCGCTCGCGCAGCGCCGCGCACATGATGATGTCGTCGCTGTGCATTTTTTCCGTCGCCGCGCTGGTGTACTTCATCTGCGGATTTGCATGGCAAGGTTTTGCAGGTGGCCCGGCACACGTCGTCACGCTGGGCGGCAAGGCGTGGAACTGGATTGCGTCGGAACCGTTTTTCCTGCGGCATGTGGCGCTCGACGGATCCCCTGCGTCGTTTGCGATGTTGCTTGGGATGCTTAGCACCGGGATTGCCGCGCTGATTCCGCTGGGCAGCGGCGCGGATCGCTGGAAGCTTGGCGCGGCCTGCGCGTCGACGGCGCTGCTTGCCGGTTGGACATTTCCGCTGTTCGCGCACTGGGCGTGGGGCGGCGGATGGCTGGCGCAGCTCGGCGCCAACTATGGCCTGGGACGTGGCTTCGTCGACATGGGTGGGGCGGGCGTGATTCAGATGGTCGGCGGCCTGACGGCGCTTTCGATTGCGTGGATTTTGGGGCCGCGCCGCGGCAAGTATCAGCATGACGGCATGCCCAGCGCGATTCCGGGACACAACGCCGTCTTCGTGATGTTCGGCTGTGCGCTGGCCTTGATTGGCTGGTGGGGGTTGAATTGCGCGGGCGCGATCCTGTGGAATCAAGCGGCGATGGGCCAAACGGTTCTCGTCGCAATCAACACGCTGCTCTCGGCCGCGGGCGCTGCGTTGACGGCTGCGCTGATCACGCGCTCGCGTTTCGGTAAGCCCGACGCATCGCTGACCGCCAACGGATGGATTGGCGGGCTGGTGGCAAGCAGCGCGGCCTGCGCTTACCTGATTCCCGCGGAAAGCTTCGTCATCGGCGTGGTGGCCGGGGCGCTCGTGACGTTCTCGGTCGAATGGTTTGAATTGCGAATGTCGGTGGACGATCCTGGCGGCGCAATTTCCGCGCACGCGATGAGCGGGCTATGGGGTCTGCTGGCAGTTGCGATATTTGCGCGGGTGCCCGCGCAGGGAGCGGCGCCATACAGTGTGGGGCGCGTTGCGGCTTCGCTGCCGGGGCAATGGCTGGCGCAACTAATCGGAATCGGCACGCTGATCGGTTTTATTCTGCCGCTCACCTACGGCCTGAATTGGTTATTGAATCGCGTTTACCCACAGCGTGTGTCGCGCGACGGTGAGCGGCAAGGAATGGACCTCCACGAACTCGGCGCCGGCGCATACCCCGAACTCGTCACCCATGCAGACGAATATTCGCAACGCTAGGCGCGACGCATCCAGTTGCGCGGCACACGGGGCCGTCCAAATTGACGCTTTCGTCCTGACCGAATTGGCGCGCGGTAATCCACTACTTCCCTCGCTTTCGGGGTAAAATTAAGCATTCCCGTAGGATGTTCGGGGACTGGCGTCTTTCGATGGAAACGATTTCGCGCGAAAAGAATATCCTCGACCGCATTGTCGCCGTGCGCCGCGAGTCCATCGCGCACCGCAAACGCGTGCTGCCCGACGTCGCGCTGAAGATGGCGGTGCAAAAAGTGGGACCGCCCCGCGATTTTGCCGCAGCGCTCTCGAGCGATGGTTTCAATGTGATCGCCGAGCTCAAAAAAGCGTCGCCCTCGCGCGGAGTTCTGCGCGAAAACTATACGCCCGAGGCTCTTGCTCCTCTCGTGGAGCAAGCCGGCGCCGCGGCGCTATCCGTTCTTACCGAGGAGGATTTTTTCCTGGGCTCGCTGACGGACCTGAAAGCCGCGCGAAAAGTGGTCCACATTCCCGTGTTACGAAAAGACTTCATTGTTGATCCGTGGCAGGTGTGGGAAACACGCGCCGCGGGCGCCGACGCGTATCTGCTCATCGCCGCGATTCTCAGCGACGCGGCACTGCGCGAGCTGCTGGAACTTGGCCGCTCGTTGCAGATGGAGCCGCTCGTGGAGGTGCATAATCGTGAGGAGCTCAAACGTGTGATCGCCGCCGGTGCGCGCATCATCGGAGTGAACAATCGCGACCTGCGCGATTTTCACGTAAGCATCGAAACTTCACTGGGGCTCGTCGAAGTGATTCCGGATTCGTGCATCGCCGTCAGCGAATCCGGCCTGCGGACTCGCGCGGACTTGCAACGGTTGCGCGCCGCCGGATTCGACGCGTTTCTGATGGGCGAGCATCTCATGAAGGATGCCGACCCTGGCGCGCCGCTTCGCGCGCTGCTCGAACCGCAGGGCGCGTCTACGTCGACACCGGCGAAGAAATAATGCCAACGGTGCGGATCAAAATTTGCGGCATCACAAATTGGAGCGACGCGAATCGTGCGATCCAGAGCGGAGCCAGTCTGCTCGGGTTCAATTTTTATCCGCGAAGCCCGCGCTACATCACCCCGCGCAAAGCGCGCGGCATTGTGCGCCGTTTGCCAAAGGGAATTTCGGCGGTCGGAGTGTTCGTGAACGAAACTGAAGATCGCATGCTCGCCATCGCGCAAATCGTCGGGCTCGACTATTTGCAATTGCACGGCGATGAGCCGCCCGCAGCTGTTGCGCGGCTGAAGCGCAAGGTGCGGATCATCCGCGCGTTCCGCGTGCGCAAGCCGTTTCGCGCGGCGCAGCTCGCGCCATTTCGGCAGGCGCACGCCATCCTGCTCGACGGATTCGATCCGCGACTCACCGGCGGCACCGGCCGAACTTTCGACTGGACGCTCGCGCGCCGCGCAAAGCTCTACGGCCGCATTTTCCTGGCCGGCGGTTTGACGCCCGAAAATATCGGCGAGGCGATTCGCACCGTGCGACCCTACGCCGTGGACGTTTGCAGCGGCGTGGAGACCCGACCCGGTAAGAAAGATGCGGCTCGACTGCGGGCCTTTCATCGCGCGGTGGTCGATGCGCAAAGGAGTAGGCGATGAGTTCCACTGTGGTGCCCGTTGACTCGGTCGTACCGGACACTCGCGGCCGTTACGGTCCATACGGCGGCCGGTACGTGCCCGAAACCCTGATGGCGCCGCTGGAAGAACTGGAGCGCGTTTACGCCGACGCCAGCGCCGATCCTGCCTTTCACGCCCAACTCGATACGCTGCTGCACGATTTCGCCGGGCGCCCGACTCCGCTGCAATTCGCGGCTCGCCTGACGGAGCATCTCGGTGGCGCCAGGATTTACATCAAACGTGAGGATCTGCTCCACACCGGCGCGCACAAAATCAACAATTGCCTCGGGCAGGGATTGCTAGCCGTGCGCATGGGCAAGAAGCGCGTGATTGCGGAGACGGGCGCAGGGCAGCACGGCGTCGCCACGGCTACAGTCGCCGCTCTGCTGGGCCTTTCCTGTACCGTGTATATGGGTACGGAAGATATGGAGCGGCAGCGGCTCAACGTCAATCGCATGCGCCTGCTCGGCTCGGAGGTGATCGGCGTCGACTCCGGAAGCCGCACGTTGAAGGATGCGATCAACGAGGCCATGCGCGATTGGGTTACGAACGTGCGCACGTCGCACTATCTGCTAGGCTCCGTGCTCGGCGCGCATCCCTATCCGCAGATCGTGCGCGACTTCCATAAGATCATCGGTGAAGAGGCGCGCGAACAAATTCTGGCGCGAGAAAAGCGCCTACCAGATTTTCTGTTTGCTTGCGTCGGCGGCGGCTCGAATGCGATCGGCTTGTTCAACGCGTTCCTGGGCGACGCGACGGTGAAGATGGTCGGCGTCGAGGCGGGTGGACGCGGGAAGTCTCTCGGCGAACACGCTGCGCGCCTGGCGACTGCGCGCGGTTTTTCGGGTGCGCGCCCGGGCGTGCTGCAGGGCACGTACACCTATGTGCTGCAAACGGCCGACGGACAGATTGCCACCACGCATTCGGTATCCGCGGGACTCGACTATCCCGCGATCGGCCCTGAGCATGCCTGGCTCGCCGATCTGGGTCGTGCCGAATATACCGCCGTGACCAACGAAGAGGCGATCGACGCCGCCAAGACTCTGGCGCGAATTGAAGGAATCATTCCAGCGCTCGAATCCGCACACGCCGTTGCCGAGCTGATTCGCCGCGCGCCCAAAATGCGCAAGAGCGAGATCGTCATCCTAAATCTTTCCGGCCGCGGTGACAAAGACATGGAAACGCTTTCGCGCTATGTCTGAAGCGGCCACGCCTGAATCTTCCTCTGCGGCAGGCGGACGCGCATCTGCTGTCCCAACCGCGACGGGCCGAATCGCCAGGCGTTTCCGTGATCTAGCCGCGGCGGGCGAGCTCGGACTGGTCGCGTACATCACCGCGGGCGACCCATCGCTCGACGCGACCGAGAAGATCGTGCTCGCCGCGGCAGGTGCCGGCGCCGATATCATCGAGCTCGGCGTGCCCTTCAGCGATCCCGTTGCTGACGGACCTACCATCCAGCGCGCCAGCGACCGCGCTCTTCGCGCTGGCACAACCCTCGCTGGAGTGATCGACGTCGTGCGGCGCGTGCGCTCGCGCTCACAGGTACCGCTGATTCTCTTCAGCTATTTCAATCCGATCTTGCAGATGGGCCTCGACCAATTTGCGGACGCGGCCGCTGCGGCAGGCGCCGATGGAGTGTTGGCCACGGACTTGACTATCGAAGAGGCGGGCGGGTATCGCGGCGTCATGCACGCGCGAGGCTTGGACACGATTTTCCTCGCCGCGCCCACGTCAACTGACGAGCGTCTCGCGCGGATCGCCGAATTTTCCAGCGGCTTTTTGTATCTGATTTCGCGAACTGGCGTCACGGGCACTCGCGATGCGTTGCCGGAAGATCTGCCCGCGCTGGCCCGGCGCGTGCGACGACTCACCAAATTGCCGCTCGCCGTCGGCTTCGGAATTTCGTCGCCGTCGCACGTCTCCGTGTTGGGAGGCATCGCCGACGCCGCCGTCGTCGGGTCGGCATTGGTCGCCGAAATCGAAAAGGCCGCGAGCGCAGAAGATGCGGCCAACAATGTCGCCGAACGCGTCCGCATCCTTAAGCGGGCCGCGCGCGAAGGCGTCAGCCGCCGCAGTTCAGAACCCGCATAGATCAAAGGCCGGGGCCAGCCCGCTGTTGCTGCATTTCACGCTCTCCAAAATGCTTCGGAAAATGTAGTAGACTTACCGTTTCGCTCAGTCGCAATCAAGCTCTCTAGGGAGAACGATGGACAAGCGTGTTGCAAATGCGGAAGCGGTGATCGGCCGCGTGAAGGAAGGCATGACTATCCTCATCGGCGCCTTTGGCCTTTGCGGAGTTCCGGAAAATTTGATCCGTGCTCTTCTGCGCCAGAACACCAAAAATTTGACAGTCGTCTCCAACAACCCCGGCACCGACGGTTTCGGCATCGGCCTCCTGATCGAGAACCGTCAGGTGAAGAAAATGATCGGGAGCTACGTGGGCAGCAACAAAACCTTCGAAAAGCTCGCGCTGAGCAAAGAGATCGAAATGGAGCTCAATCCGCAGGGAACCCTTGCCGAGCGCATGCGCGCCGCCGGCGCGGGCATTCCGGCATTTTTCACGCCCACCGGCTACGGCACGATGGCCGCCGAGGGCAAGGAAGTTCGCGATTTCAACGGCCGCCCGCACGTGCTTGTGCCCTGCCTGCGTGGGGACATCGCTTTCGTCAAGGCCTGGAAAGGCGACCGTTGGGGCAATCTGATGTACCGCAAGACGGCGCGCAATTTTAACGCGGTCGTCGCCACCGCCGCGGATTACACCATCGCCGAAGTCGAGCATCTCGTCGACCTCGGCCAGATCGATCCGGATTCCGTCCACACGCCGGGAATTTTTGTGGACGCCATTTTCCAGGGCACCGACTACCAAAAGCGCATGGAGCCGGGCCCGAAGCGAAAGCGGTAGGAGGAAGCGTGCCGCCCGAAATGGACAAACGCGAATTCATTGCGCGCCGCGTAGCGCAAGAGTTGCACGACGGCTATTACGTCAATCTGGGCATCGGAATGCCGACCATGGTTCCCAACTACATCACGCCCGGAATCGACGTGATCCTTCAATCCGAAAACGGCATGCTCGGCATCGGCCCCTATCCGTACGAAGGCGAGGAAGACCCCGATCTCGTCAACGCCGGCAAAGAGCCGGTGACCGAAATCCCCGGCTGCTGCTATTTTTCGAGTTCCGATTCATTCGCAATGATTCGCGGCGGTCACATCGACGTCAGCGTGCTCGGCGCTTTGCAAGTCGACGAGCGCGGCAACCTGGCGAACTGGGCTGTGCCCGGGAAAATGCTCAAGGGCATGGGCGGCGCGATGGATCTCGTCGCCGGAACGAAGCGCGTGATCATTGCCATGGAACATGCCACCAAAGACGGTGCCCCGAAAATCGTCAAGAAATGCACGCTGCCGCTTACCGGCGTCGAGGTGGTGGACCTGATCGTCACGGATCTGGCCGTGATCGAAGTCACGCCCACAGGGCTCGTCTTGCTCGAAACGGCGCCAGGCGTGACGCCCGACGATGTGCAAAAGGTCACCGAGCCTGTTTTGCAGCGTTCGCCGAATCTGAAAACGATCAAGATATAACGAAGGCTGAGGATCGGCGTCCGACGCCCCAGTTCGATCGTACGCGCGACGGGGAGAATTGCCAGGAGGGTTCGATGCAGCCGCATTCGATCGTCGTCATAAGCCTCCACAGTCCCAAGGAGCGGGTCTGGGGCGAACTTATCGAGATGTCGAGCGCTGGTGTTACACTCCGTGGCATCGATCTCAGCGCCTTCGACGATTTCGTCAGCCAGGTGCTACATCCGGAGGGCGACCGGATCGGGCTGCCCACGCTGTTTTTTCCCATGCTTCGCATCGAACGCATTGCGCTCGACGAAGCTCGCGGCTCCGTCCCTTCCCTGGCCGATACGTTCGAGAAAAAAGTGGGCTGTTCCCTGGGGCACTATCTGGCGCAATTCGCCTGAGCGGCCGCTTCCCGGCTCGCCGGCAAGTCGTTCAACGACGATATGCAAAACCGCATTTTCACGGTTCCAAATCAGCTCACCTTCCTGCGCCTTACTTTCCTTCCATTCTTTATCATCGCCATCAAATACGACCATTACGATTGGGCGCTCGGTATTCTCATCGCTGCGGGCTTGAGCGACGGGCTCGATGGCCTGCTGGCTCGCGGCTTGAACCAGAGATCGGCTCTCGGCGCGTACCTCGACCCGATTGCCGATAAACTTCTGCTCTCTTCTTCTTATTTTGTCCTCGCTTACAAAGCCAAAATCGGCTGGTGGTTGGCGATTCTCGTTCTCGGTCGCGACGTTCTTCTGCTGGTGGCCTGCGCTGTGATTCTTCTCGCGGCCGGCTATCGCTCGTTTCCGCCGAGCATTTGGGGCAAAGCTACGACTTTCTTTGAGATTTTGCTGATCCTTTTGGTTCTCGTCCTTGCGATATGGAATTTGCCCGGCTTGTGGCTGGTGCGAACTCTCTGCGCTTATTGCGTCGCAGCCTTCGTGATCATTTCCGGCTTGCACTACAGCATCGTCGTCTCGCGGCGCCTGTCCGTGGAAAGCGCGGTACCAAAATAGTCCGAGCGGCGCCTTCTATCCCACGCGATAATTCAGATACACCATCACGGCGATACTCAGCACCACTGCCAGCCCCGCCGCCCAGCCTAAAGCGTACGCTTGCTTACGCTCAGTCGCCGTCGAAGGCGGCCGCTGCGTCATGATCCTGCCCAGGACGAACCCGGCCACGAATCCGCCGATGTGCGCCAGGTTGTCGATTCCTGGAAACAGGAAGCCCAGCACAGCGATGTAAATCAGCCAGCGGATCAGGTTCGTCCGCAGCATCTGCATTCCCGCGGTGCGCCGCCCAACCGTCAACGCAAGTAGCACGCCGATCAATCCGAGCAGCGCCCCCGAACCGCCAATGCTGACATGTCCGAAAAATCCGCTCAGAATGTATCCGCAAATTCCCGTGAACACATAAATGAAAAAATACCGGGCTGAGCCGTACAATTCTTCGACCACCGGTCCCACATCCATCAGCACCCACATGTTGAATCCGATGTGCACGATGCTCGCATGCAGGAACACGGCCATCACCAGCCGCCACGGCTGGTTGATGTCGGTCGGTTGGCCTGGATATCCGAACATCGGCAGCGAAGCTCCCAACCGTTGCAACACCTCACCATTGATCGCGCCGAGATTGAAAATCCCGAATGGCCCGCCGGACGGCATCTGCAATCCGCTGATATGCACCGTCCACAGCAGGCTGATGAAGTAGAACAGGCAGCTCAGTGTCAAAATCGCATACGTCATCGGCGATGTCGCTGGCATCAGCCTGCCCAGCGACTTGCTCGCCGCGGCGAGCGAAAATGTCAGGCTAGCCCCGCACTGATGGCATCGCGTCGCGGACGTGCCGACCAGCGATCCACACGCGGGACAAATCTTCGGCCTCGGCGGATCCTTCTGGCCGCCGAAAAGGCCGCTCATCTTTTTCTTCCATTGTTCGATTTGCCAGCGCTGGCGGGGTGAAAGAGCCAAGGGCCTTCCTTGCGAGAATGTAAGCGCGTTTCTATAATACCCAACTTGTGTGTAAACAAGTGAGTCTGGATACTGCGTGAGGTCCTCCACGGGACCGCCGCTTTTTGCGGCAAAATTCGATCTTCCGACCCGTTGCGTGCCGCGCGGCGCTCGCAGCGGACGCCACGCGATTCACTGGCGGCTGGCCGCCGCGCTCGCATTCTCGTCGCTCGTCGTCTCCGGTTGCGCTCATCACACGTACACAACGCAGGCGCCCGTGCCTCCGCCACAGCAGCCGCTTCCCGCGCCCGCTCCTGGACAGGCTCCCTCGCCGCCCTCGGGCGCGCCTCCGCCAACCGTGCCCGGCGAATACGTGGAAGACGGCGTCGCCTCGTGGTACGGTTTCCCGTTTAACGGCCATCGAACCTCGAACGGCGAAATTTACGACATGCACCAATTCACCGCCGCTCACCGCACGCTTCCTTTCGGTTCCATCGTGCGCGTCACCAATCTGCGCAACGGCCTGCAAACCGAGGTTCGCATCAACGACCGCGGCCCCTTCGTCGCCAATCGCGTGATCGATCTATCGCTCTCGGCGGCTCAGGCGATCGAGATGGTTGGCCCGGGCACGGCGCCTGTTCGCCTCGAGGTCATCTCCGGCCCGAGTCCGCAGGCGGGATTTTTCGCGGTTCAAGTCGGTGCGTTCGTATCGCAAGTCAACGCCCAGCGCCTCCGCGACAATCTCTCGACGCGCTACACTCCTGTCACAATCGCCACCTACGACTCGCCGACCGGCCTGTTCTACCGCGTGCGCGTCGGCCGCTTCCCCACCGAAGACGGCGCTCACCAGCTTGCCGGCGAGTTGCACGCGAACGAACAATTCACCACCTTCGTCGTCCGCCTCGACGACTGAGTCATGTCCGGCTGCCCTAGTAATCGCGCCGCCCATCGCTTGCGCCGGTCGTGCTCTGTTCTGCCTGCGCTGATTCTGCTCTGCGCCATTGCATTATCATTTGCGCCCGCTCTCCGCGGACAAAGCTCGCTGCCGGGTGTTCCCGCCGTCACCATCGTTTTGCCGTCCAAACTGATGGCCGGCCATGCGGCCACGCTTTCTGTTCTCGGCGCAGACGGCAA
>JASHRI010000222.1 GCA_030037435.1 Candidatus Acidiferrales bacterium
TGGACGCGCCGCTGAAGCTGGTCAGAGTTTCGACATAATGCGCGTCATGCCGCATCTTGAGAGTGACGGGCAACCCGATCCTCTTCGACACGTTGTATTACCTCCTGGGCAAGCTTTTTGTATTCTTCGGCGCCGGAAGATTTCGGCGCATAACTAAAGACGGTTTCCTTGTAGGCTGGGCTTTCCTCAAGGCGGACATTCTTGCTGATGCGCGTTTTGAACAGGGCGTTGCCGAAGGTGGCTCGAATCTGCTCGTGCGTGTCGCGCGAGATGTTGGTTCGCTTGTCGAAGAGCGTGATCACCACGCCCAGAACTTTCAAGTCGGGATTGGGTCGCGAGCGAATACGGCCGTAGGTTTCGAGCAGATCGTCGGTGCCTTCGATGGCGAAATAAGCGGCTTGAATCGGAACCAGCAGATGCGTGGAAGCCACTAGAGCATTGACTGTGAGGATGCCGAGCGCCGGCGGAGTGTCGAGCACGATGTATTCGAAGTCTTTTAGGACCGGTGCGAGAGCGTCTTTCAACTTGAACGGAGCGTCGAACTGGCCGGCGAGCTGCTGCTCCAGCCGGGCAAGCGCAAGACGCGCCGGCGCGACGAATAAGTTCGGGTCTTTCGTCGGGCAGATAATCTTGGCCATCTCCGCGTGTTGCTCAGAGAAGACGTCGTAGACGGTGGCTTTGATTTCGTCCGCGGAAAAGAAAGCGATGGTGGCGTTGGACTGCGGATCGAGATCGATCAGGAGAGTTTTTTTCTTTTTCAGCGCGATGGCAGCAGCGAGGTTGATGGATGTAGTGGTCTTCCCGACGCCGCCCTTTTGATTGGCAACCGCTAGGACGCAGGTCAAGCCGTTGGCCTCGCTCCCCGTTGGCAACCGCAGGGCCATATGTGGCGCCCGCGAGCATTTGCCCTACCACGAGTAGGGACACTCTACTCATCCTCAAGGCTAGAACGCAAGCGAAAAGTATAAGAAAGCGAAACTTACCTGTGGACATTTCGGTTGGCGCGCCAGCAAACCGCTTGCTACACTCGCCTGCCCCGGCCGCCTGGCCGGCCCCCTATGGCCACTGAAACCGCTCGGCCCGCGCCCGCTTCGTCCCCGATCGATCGCAGCGCTGTTGCGCCTGTTTGGCACACCGTTTTCTTCATCGTGTTCGTGGCTGGGCTGTCGGCCATAGACGTCCACAGAATACCGAACATGCCGGCAGACCGCAGCCGGCTGCAGCTCTATGCGATGACGATTGTGTTTGAGGTCGTGATGGTTGGGTATGTCTGGCTTCTGGGGCTCAGGCCGCGCGGCAAAACGATGCGAGATCTGATCGGGGGCAGATGGAGCCGCGTGGCTGACGTGTTGATGGACATCGCGGTTGCGATCCTTTTCTGGATGGCGGTTGTGGTGGTGCTGGCAGTGACTCGCCTCGCGCTCGGCGGTACCAGCGCGGCCGCGCTTCGCGCGGTGAAACCACTGCTGCCGCAAGGCCTCGGCGAGATGGTCTTATTCGTGGTGCTTTCGGTGACAGCCGGTTTCTGCGAGGAGTTTCTGTTTCGCGGATATTTGCAGCGGCAATTTCTGGCATGGACGGGCGCACCCGCGGCCGCCGTGGTACTGCAAGCGGTGGTCTTCGGGTCAGCGCATCTGTATCAAGGGTGGCGAAACGCTGTGGCAATCACGATTTACGGAATCATGTTCGGGATACTGGCGGTGATACGCAAGAGCTTGCGGCCCGGAATGATCCAACACGCAGCGCAGGATTCGATTTCAGGAATTTTGGGGACGCTGCTGGCGCGGCACGGGTACTTCTAGGCCTGAATCCAATGGCGAAAATTTACATTTTGTAGCGGCCGAGATCTTCGTCGTTCAATCCTTCGAGCCACTTGCGCAGCGCTTCGTTGGAGCTTTTGTCCGAGATAGTGCTGGCGATCTTTGAATTCTTCAAAACCTGGTCGTCGACGTAGATCGGGCAATCGAGACGCAGAGCAAGTGCCAGAGCGTCGCTTGGACGCGAATCCATCGAGATCGTTTGTCCGTCGCGCTCCATCCAGATGAGCGCGTAGAAGGTGTCGTCTTTAAGATCGGAGACGACGACTTTTTTTACGTGGACGTTGAGGCCGGTAAGCACGTTTTTGAGCAGGTCATGCGTCATCGGACGCGCGGTTTGCACTTTTTCGATTTCGAGCGCGATGGCCTGCGCCTCATAGACGCCGACCCAGATTGGCAGCACTCCCGCGCCCTGGGTTTCTTTGAGGACCACGACCGGCTGGTTGGTGGCGGGATCCATCATCAAACCTCGAATCTGGACTTCGAGTTCCATGGTGGCCTCCCGGTGATTCAATCGACGTGCTCGCCCACGAGGCTGTTTGGCCCCGCGCGCGTGACGCGCACCTGCAAGTATTCTCCCAGAAGATTCTCGCGCGGTGAAACGAAATTTACCATGCGGTTGCTTGTGGTGCGACCAGCCCATTGCCCACGCGCGGCGTGGCGCGCGTCGACGAGCACTTCAAATTCGCCGCCGACCAGCGCGGCATTGCGCGCGATCTGAATTTGGCGCTGGCGCTCCTGCAAAAAAGCGAGGCGTCGCGATTTTTCCCCCTCGGGAATCGCGCCCGGCATGGAAGCCGCCGAGGTATTCGGCCGGGGCGAATAGATGAACGAGAAAACGCCGTCGTAGCCCACTGCGTCGAGCAGGCTAACTGTGTCCGCGAAATCTTCGTCCGTCTCGCCGGGAAATCCCACGATTACATCCGAGGTAATGCTGATCGCGCGCTTCGCGCCGCGAATCCAGGAAATCTTTTCGAGATACTCGTCACGCGTATAAGTTCGGCGCATCGCGCGCAAAATGCGCGTCGAGCCAGATTGCACTGGCAAATGAACGTGGTCGCACACCGCTGGAGTTGCATCAATCGCGTCGACGATCTCGCGATGAAAATCGTTGGGATGCGAAGTGGTGAAGCGCACGCGCCGAATACCCGGAACTGCGGCCACGGCTTGCAGGAGTTCCACGAAATTCAGACTGCGCGGCGAAGGATCGCGATAGGAATTGACGGTCTGGCCGAGCAATTGAATTTCGGTGTAGCCCGCTTCGGCGAGGCGGCGCGCCTCGGCGATGACGGAGTCACTGGCCCGGCTTCGCTCCGGTCCGCGCGTGTGCGGTACGACGCAATACGCGCAGGCGTAGTCGCAACCTTCAATGATTGTGATGTAGGCGCGAATGGGATTGTCGCGGCGGGTAATTTCAGTCTCGAAGGTTTCGTCGGTATCGAGATCGAGGGCCATCACGCGCCGCCCGCCGGATTCGAGCTCGGCGACAAGGTCGGGCAGTTTGCGATAGCTGGCTGAGCCACAGACCAGGCTGACCCATGGGGCGCGCTCAAAAATCTCTTCGCCCTCCTGCTGCGCCACGCAGCCGAGCACGCCGATGATCTTTTGCGTTTCGCCGCGCCATTCGCCGAGGCGCGAAAAGACCTTTTGCGCTGCTTTTTCGCGGATGCTGCACGTGTTGTAGAGCATCAAATCGGCTTGCGCCGGGTTAGCTGCTGCGCGGTATCCGCGCGCCAGGAGCACGCCGGCGACTTTTTCGGAATCGTGCACATTCATCTGGCAACCGAAAGTCTCGATGTAGAACGACTTCCCATTTACGACCGGCGGGCTGGCGGAGCGGATTGGTTCTGCCGCCGGACTTGGGGCATCGTGGTGCTGCGCCTCCACTGGCTGGTGCGCCAAGGATTCAATTCCGACGTCGAATGTGCGACTCATGGTGTGCTTCCGAGTCTAACACACGAACGCAGACGCTTCTTTTCGGCGAATTAGACGGAATTCCGGTCGAAAGAAAATATCGGGCGGGGCAGACGAGACCCCCGCTAACTCAGGCTCTCAGATCATCGCATTCCGAATCGATGCTTGGAGGAGGCGGACAAAGCCGGGCTTCCCGCCACTCGAAGCCAGACGGCTCGTATTCTCTTGGCAGTGAACGGTATTTCGAATATCGGGCGAGAAACCGGTCTCGATCGATCCAGAGGTCACGCCGCTGAAGAGCGTGATCCCACCGAACTTTCCGATTGGGATTGAATGCCCAGAAGAGCGCATCGACAAGATAGTCCTCGAAGTAATCATGAAGCCGGTTTAATCCGCGTGCCGGTGCAGCTGTGACCGTGAAGCCATACGCGCTGGCAACGGCTTCGAGCCGCGACAGACGTTTGCCGACAGGCATCACTACGCGGGCATGAACGACCGGCGCAGAGATTTCCGGGTGTGCGGCGACATAGTCGGCGAGCAGATCAAAAGAGCGAGGCAAGGAGCGAATCAAACGCTTGGCGCGTCCCAGAGGGGAGCCCGTGGAGAGGAACACGGCTATGTGTTCATTCCAGAGATGCAGGTCGAAAATCGGAGTTCCCCTGCGCACCCCAATCCCATTCGGCAGCGTAGCGGACGCCTTGGCTCGCGATATCGCAACGCGAAGGAGGCAGTCTGGACTGCCCGAAAACTCGAAGATTCCCATGCAGCGCCGAAGGATACGATCAAGCTGCGTAATTGCTAGATAAATGGCTTGTCCCCAATAGTTTGACTGGCGAGCGGATTTCTTGGTGAGACTGCGGCTTGCAGGGTAGGTGGCTACTGACAGACGCTGAACGGTGGACATGAAAGCTCCCCGTCATCATTACTGAAGAGGATCCGTCGATGCCAAGAAGCTTTTCGGCGGGCTCCGTCGCTACATTTCCAAGTCCAGCTTCAAATTGGACCATGAGCATATAAATGTCAATACTTCGTATAGGGGATTAGCTGACTACAGGGAAGGCCTTTCGCCAATGCGAGGCCCACTGA
>JASHRI010000223.1 GCA_030037435.1 Candidatus Acidiferrales bacterium
CCCGGTACATGGCGCCCGTATCGATATAGATGTAGCCAAGCAGCGACGCCACGCGGCGCGCGAGCGTGCTCTTCCCCGAGCCCACCGGGCCGTCAATCGCGATAATCAGTTTTTCCATCAGATTCGCTTGAAAGCGCGCTCGATATCGCGGATCGAGTACCGCAGCACCACGGGCCTGCCGTGCGGACAGCTCATCGGATATTCCGTTTTCGCCAGTTCGCCGAGCAGCCATTCCATCTTCGTCCCATCGAGGGGCGTGTTGACTTTGATGGCGGCGTGGCACGATGTGGACGCCGCGATCTTCGATTGCAGCGAGTCAATCGAGATGGCTTGGTTCTCGCGCGCGATCCCATCGAGAATTTCAAAGAGCAGCTTTTCCGCGTCGCTGCTGGCGATTCCAGCTGGCGCCGCCTGAATCGCCACGCTGCGTCCGCCCATCGGTTCGGCCTCGAATCCGTTGGCGCGGAGCTCTTCGCCGATCTGTTCAAAAGTGGCGAGTTGCCGCGGATTCAGTTCCACCACCAGCGGCACGAGCATCCGCTGGCCGCCCAGCTCGCCTTCGCGGCGCGCCCGCAGGTGCTGCTCAAAAAGGACGCGTTCGTGCGCCACGTGCTGGTCGATAATCCACAGGCCCTCGCCGTTCACCGCGACGATAAAGCTGGCATTCACCTGCCCGAGGGGCTTCAGGTCCGCTATCTCTTCGGTGCCGGGCAGTGATCCTGGGTCGC
The DNA here is from genome assembly GCA_030037435.1 of Candidatus Acidiferrales bacterium. GTDB lineage: Bacteria > Acidobacteriota > Terriglobia > Acidiferrales > UBA7541 > Palsa-295. The sequence goes on from JASHRI010000223.1 coordinate 729, forward strand.
TCGCAGCCGCTTCTAGTGATGGCTGCGAAGGCTGTGTGGCCGCTGAAGATGCCATTGGGAAATTGATTGCGGCATCGGAATCAAAGCCCAGCCGCTGGGCGAATGGACGATCGGGTCCGCCGGTCAATTCGAGCGCCTCGGTCAGAGCGGCGCTCGATGCCAGCGAAGTGGGAATCTCGGCGCGCGGAGGGCCCGGGAATGCGCCGCCATCGGGCACCGGTGCGTAGCCTCGGAGGCTCTCCGAGGCAGAGGCAGGAGCCGAGGCCACTGCCGCCGCTGCGCGCGCTGCTGGAAATCCGGGAATCGGGCGGGCGACCGAGAGTGCATGGCGTAGCGCGTCGCGTGTGAAGTCGTGAATAAATTGCGGGTGCCGGAATCGAACCTCGATTTTCGCTGGATGAACGTTCACATCCACTTCCTGGTACGGCAAATCGAGGAACAACAGCACGACTGGGAACACGCCCGGTGGGACAATATTGCGGTAGGACTCGCCGATCGCATGAAGCAGCAAGCGGTCGCGAACCAGCCTGCGGTTCACGAAAATATAAATTCCGTTTCGATTCGCGCGCTGCACCTCGGGACGCGATGCGAATCCACTCACCCGCAGCGTCGCGGCCTGCTCGTCCGCTTCGATGGGAGGCTCGGTGATGGTTGAACGAACGGGCCCTTCATTTGCTGGAATTTCCACCAATTCATCCAAAGCCTGGCGCCCAAAAAGCTGGTAGACGCGCTCCGATAATTTCTCCACCGGCGCGCAATTCAAAATTTCCTGCGAAAGCGTCTTCAGCAGAAACTGCACCTCCGGGTGCGCCAGCGCATAATGAGTGACGAGCGAAGCAATGTGTCCGAGTTCGGTCGTCTCCGATTTCAGGAATTTTCGGCGCGCGGGCACGCAGTAAAAGATATCCGCCACACTGATCGAAGTTCCCTGTGGCATTCCCGCCGGTTTTACGCCTACGAGCTTGCCACCTGCGAATTCGATGCGCGTTCCGTCGTTGTCTTCTGCCGCTCGCGTTTCCAGCAGCAATCGCGAAATTGACGCAATCGATGGCAGCGCCTCCCCGCGAAATCCGAGCGTGGCAATCGACAGCAGATCGTCCGCCGTATGCAACTTCGAAGTGGCGTGGCGCTCGAACGCCAGCAGCGCATCATCGTGATTCATGCCGCAGCCGTCGTCGATCACGCGGATCATGCGCTTGCCGCCGGATTCGACCTCTACGCGAATCGATCTCGCTCCGGCATCGAGCGCATTCTCGAGCAGTTCCTTCACCACCGAGGCAGGCCGCTCCACCACCTCGCCCGCCGCGATCTTGTTCGCCACATTCTCCGCGAGTATGCGGATTCGGTTCACTGCTGCTGCGGCTCCTTGATTGCAATTCCGAGATCGTCGAGCTGGGATGTATCGACAACCGAAGGAGACTCGGCCATCAAATCCTGCGCCTTGGCGGTCTTCGGGAATGCGATCACGTCGCGCAACGACTTCTCGCCGGCGAGAAGCATCACAATGCGGTCGATGCCCAGAGCGATGCCGCCGTGCGGGGGCGTACCATACGTCAGCGCGTCGAGGAAAAATCCGAAGCGCTGCCGCGCCTGCTCGTCCGACAGACCCAGCGCCTTGAACATGTGTGCCTGCACGTCCTGCCGGTGAATTCGAATGCTGCCCGAACCAAGCTCGTTGCCGTTGAGAACGATGTCATAACCCTTTGACCGACACTCCCACGGCGCGCTTTCGAGCTTATCGATGTCCTCTTCCACGATCCCGGTGAACGGATGTTGCGCGCTCACCCAACGCTTCTCGCGCTCGCTCCACTCGAAAAGCGCAAAACCCGTGATCCACAGAAATTCCCATTTACTGCGGTCGATCAGATTCAGTTTGTCGCCCAGGTGCAGGCGAAGTTGGCCCGCCACCGCCAGCGAGGTATCCGTATGCGGAATCTGTTCCTTGGCTGCGACAGCCACGATCAAGTCGCCGGGCTTTGCTCCGATAGCCGCTGCTAATTTCTTCAGGCCATCCGCGCCGAGATTCTTTTCGAGCGGCGAGCTTACGCCTTCCGCCGTTACTTTGACGGTGTACACGCCGCGCGCGCCAGCAGATTTGGCGACTTCCGCAAGCTCGTCCAGCTGTTTGCGCGACCACGAGGCTGCGCCCGGCGCTACCAGGGCTTGCACGTTGCCTTCGAAATGCAGCGGCGCGCGGGCAGGCTCAAAAAGCTCGGTCACATTCTGCAGCTCCATGCCGAAGCGCAGGTCAGGCTTGTCCGACCCGTAGCGGCGCAGAGCTTCCTTGTAATCCAGATGGGGAAACGGCCGTTTCACCTTCACGCCGATGACGGCGCATACGCGCTCCATCACGCGCTCGATGGTGTCAAACACATCCTGCTGGCGCGGGAATGACATCTCAAGGTCCAGTTGAGTGAATTCGAGCTGGCGATCAGCGCGAAAATCCTCGTCGCGGATGCACTTGCAGATCTGAAAGTATCGGTCCATGCCGGAAATCATCAGGATCTGCTTGAAAATCTGCGGCGACTGCGGCAGCGCGTAGAATTGCCCGTGATGGATGCGGCTGGGAACCAAGCAGTCGCGAGCGCCTTCGGGCGTCGAGCGCGTGAGCAGCGGCGTCTCGATCTCGAAAAATCCCAGCTCGTCGAGCGTCTTGCGAATTTCAAAAACCACGCGGTGGCGCAGCTCGATATTTCCATGCAAACGCGGCCGGCGCAGGTCGAGATAACGGTAACGCAGACGAGTCTCTTCACTGGCCGTCACTTCGTCTTCGATTTGGAATGGCGGCGTTTTCGAGTTGTTCAGAATGTGGAGGCGAGTGGCTATCACTTCCACTTCGCCTGTCGGAATTTCCGGATTCGCTTTCTGCCGGCGCACCACGCGTCCTTCGACGGCCGCCACGAATTCCGAGCGCAGATCTTCAGCCTTGGCGTGCGCCTCCGGATTCTGCTCTTTGTTGAACACGATCTGCGCGATTCCCGCCCTGTCGCGCAGGTCGATGAAGATCAACTGGCCCAAGTCGCGGCGGCGATGCACCCAGCCGGTCAGGACGACGTCTTTGTCGGCGTCTGAAGCTCGCAAAGCGCCGCAGTAGTTTGTTCGTTTCAAATTCCCCAGCGTATCGAGCAATGTCGTTATCCCCTGGCTAGCCAGCCACTAGTCACTGCCTCTTTTCGGACTCGAGATATTCGAGCAGATCGTTTTCGCTCAACTTTTTCTGTTCGGCATCTGCCAGGCGCTTGAGCGTAAAAACGCCCGACGCGGCTTCATCTTCGCCGACGATCAGCGCGTAGCGCGCGCCGAGCTTGTCCGCCAGCCCGAGCGATTTCTTGAATTTCATCTCCTCGGCTGGTATCTCCACCACAAGGCCGCACTCCCGCAATTTCTTGGCGATGGCCACGGCGGCTGGATACGCCTTCATGCCCATCCAGGCGACGAAGACCGCAAGCCCCGGTGGATTCGGCGCCTTGCCGCTATCTTGAATCGACAAAATCGCGCGGTCTGTGCCAATTGCAAAACCGATTCCCTTCACTCCCGCCGGACCGCCAAGCAGTTCTACCAAGCCGTCGTAACGCCCGCCGCCGCACACGGCATTCTGCGAGCCAAGGCCTTCCGCCGTGACTTCAAATGTGGTGCGTGTGTAGTAGTCGAGGCCTCGAACCAGCCGCCAATTCTCCTCGTACGAGATGTGCCGCAGGTTCAATTCGTCTTTCAGTTCCGAAAAATGCTGGCGACAGGCGGAGCAGAGGTGCTCGGCAATACGCGGCAGCTTTTCGATCACCGGCTGTTCCTCCGGCACCTTCGAATCGAGTACGCGCAGCGGATTTGTCTCGATACGGCGCTGGCTGTCCGGCCCGAGCGCGTCTTTCACTTTGCGCAACTCTTCGCGCAGCAGCTCCACATAGATTGGCCGGCACTCCTTGCAACCGATGGAATTGATCGAGAGTGTAGTGAGGGCGAGCCCTGCGCGATTGAAAAGCACCAGCAGCATTTCCAGAACTTCGGCATCGATCGCCGGCGCGTCCGAAGCACCGAGCACCTCTGCGCCAATCTGATAAAACTGGCGGTAGCGTCCCTTTTGCGGACGCTCACGCCGAAACATCGGCCCCACGTAGTACAGCTTTGCGCTCCCCGGCAGCGTGTGCATCCCGTGCTCAATATACGCACGGCAAACGGACGCGGTTGCCTCCGGCCGCAAACTCACGGATTCCTCATCGCGATCGGCGAACGTGTACATTTCCTTGCCGACGATATCG
>JASHRI010000224.1 GCA_030037435.1 Candidatus Acidiferrales bacterium
AAGCCGGCGTCGATCACACCGCACACGAAGTTCAAGGCGGAAGCGTACGTGTTGACGAAGGAAGAGGGCGGGCGGCACACGCCGTTTTTCACGGGGTACCGGCCGCAGTTTTATTTTCGGACGACGGACGTGACGGGAGACGTGAAGCTGCCGCAGGGAGTGGAGATGGTGATGCCGGGGGATAATGTGAGCGCGGAAATCACGTTGATCACGCCAGTGGCGTTGGAGAAGGGGCTGCGGTTCGCGATCCGCGAAGGCGGACACACGGTGGGAGCCGGCGCCGTCGCCGAGATCATCGAGTAGACCATGCCCAACGGAGAAAAAATTCGGATTCGTCTCAAGGCGTACGATCACCGCATTCTCGACCAGTCGACGAAGGAGATTGTCGACACCGCGAAGCGAACCGGCGCGGATGTTGCGGGGCCGATTCCCCTGCCGACGGTGATCAACCGCTGGACGGTCCTGCGGTCGCCGCACGTGGACAAGAAATCGCGCGAGCAGTTTGAAATGCGCACGCACAAGCGGCTGATCGACATTCTCGAACCGACCCCGGACACAGTCGACGCGCTGATGAAGCTCGATTTGCCGCCGGGCGTGGATGTGGAAATTAAAGCCTTCGGGCGCGAACACACAGCGAAGTAAGGAAGAGCGAGACAATGGCGGTCAACGGCATTCTCGGAATCAAGCTGGGCATGACGCAGGTGTTCGCCGAAGACGGCACGGCCGTATCGTGCACCGTGCTGCAGGCGGGTCCGTGCGTGGTGGTCGAGCGGCGCACCAAGGACAAGCACGGCTACGACGCGGCGCAACTCGGATTGGTTGAATTCATCAAGCCGCAGCGGGTGAACAAGGCGCTAACGGGCCATTTCAAGAAGGCCGGCGTCGCGCCGATGCGGTATCTCGGCGAGGTGCGGATCGAGGATTCGAAGGATGAAACGAAGGCGGGCGACCGCGTGCTGGTCGACGGATTCAAGGTAGGCGAGTTTGTGGACGTGAGCGGCGTGAGCAAAGGCAAGGGATTTCAGGGCGGCGTGAAGCGCTGGCATTATCGCGGCGGCGACGCGACGCACGGATCGATGTTCCATCGCGCGCCGGGCGGGATCGGCGCGAGTTCGTTTCCGTCGCGCGTATGGAAGGGCCAGCATTTCCCGGGGCACATGGGAAACGAGCGCAAGACGTCAAAGAACCTGCGCGTGGTGAAAATCGATACGGACGAGAATTTGCTGCTGGTGCGCGGCGCAGTGCCAGGCCCGGCAGGCGGCTATATCTATATTCGGAAGGCCAAAGCAGCCCGCTAACGGCCAGCCGGTGAAGAGACGACGATGCCAGTTGTGGACGTGATGAATCTAGAAGGCAAGACGGTCGGCAAGATCGAACTGGCCGACGATGTGTTTGCGACCAAGGTGAATTCGCATCTGCTGCACGAGGCGGTGCGCCACCACCTGGCGGGCCAGCGCGCTGGAACGCACAAGACCAAGGACAAGAGCGAAGTGAGCGGGTCGGGCAAGAAACTGTGGAAGCAAAAGGGCACGGGCCGAGCTCGCATCGGATCCATTCGATCGCCGCTGTGGCGGCATGGCGGCACGGTTCATGGCCCTGTGCCCCGCAGCTACGACTACGCTCTGCCGCGGAAAATGGTGCTGGGCGCGCTGCGTTCGGCGCTATCGGCAAAGCTGGCGCAGGAAAAATTGACAGTGGTAGACGGATGGGAACTCGAGTCGCATAAGACGAAGCCGTTCCGCCAGGCGCTTTCGAAGCTCGACGGGGAGACCAAGACGATCTTGCTGGTCGAAACGGGCGCGAATGTGAATCTCGAACGGGCGAGCCGGAATCTCGACGGCGTCACGCTGGTGGGTGCGACGACACTTGGTCCATACGACTTGCTGAGACACGACCGGTTGATGCTGTCTCGCGAAGCGGCGGCGCGATTGAGCCGAGCGCTTTCCGCTGAACCGGCTGCAACCGGTGAGTCCACTGCGGCGGGCGAAGGCGAGCCTGGGCCGAAAAAAGCGGCAAGCGGGACCGGTGGCGAAAAGCAGATACATGCGAAAACGCCAGCGAAGGCGTCGGCGAAAACCGCGTCGAGCAAGGCGGCAAAGAAGCTGCCGGCGAAGAAAGAAAAGGCGAAGGCCAAGCCCAAGGCAAAGAAGGATTAGTCGATGGCGACCAGGCTCTATCAAGTGATTCGGCGTCCGATCATCACCGAGAAAGGTCTCGGCGTAAAGGAAACGCAGCACACGGTGGTGTTCGAGGTCGCTCACAATGCCACTAAGACAGAGATCAAGGAAGCGGTGCAGCAAATCTTCAAGGTGAAGGTTGACCAAGTACGCACGGCGATCTATCACGGAAAATTCCGCCGTCGCGGACGCGCCGAGGGCTTTCGCAGCGACTGGAAAAAGGCGTACGTGAGGCTCGCGCCCGGCGAGAAGATGATCGAGTACGCGGAGAATTTGTAACTTCGGCAAGGTGAGGGGCGGCGGCGCCCTTCTTGAGTCAAGAGGCAAAGATGGCACTGAAGACGTTCAAGCCGTATACACCGGCGCGGCGGTTCCTGACGATGCTCGACAAGAGCGAGATCACCAAGGAAACGCCGGAGAAATCGCTCACGGAATCGAAGAATCGCACGGGCGGCCGGAACTCCCACGGCGAAGTCACGAGCTGGCATCGCGGTGGGGGACATGCACGCCGTTATCGGCGGATCGATTTTCGCCGGGACAAAACAGGAATCCCGGCCAAGGTGGCGGCCATCGAATACGATCCCAACCGCTCGGCGCGAATCGCGCTGCTGCACTACGCGGACGGCGAAAAGCGCTACATCCTGCAGCCGGTTGGGCTGGAAGTCGGGATGACTGTGCAGAACGGCGAAGGCGCGGACATCCTTCCGGGAAATGCGTTGTCGTTCAGGCACATTCCGCCCGGCACGATGGTGCACAACCTCGAGCTCTATCCGGGTAAGGGTGCGCAGGTGGTCCGCGCGGCCGGCGGATCGGCGCAGCTTCTGAGCAAGGAAGGCGAGATTGCTCTGGTGAAGCTACCTTCGGGTGAAGTCCGGAAATTCAGCGTGGATTGCATGGCCACGATTGGCCAGCTCGGGAATTTGGACCATGAGAATGTGACCTACGGGAAGGCGGGACGAACGCGATGGCATGGCAAGCGCCCCACGGTGCGGGGCGTGGCCATGAACCCTGTGGACCATCCGCACGGTGGCGGAGAAGGGCGCGTGAAGGGCAACCACCCGCAGACTCCCTGGGGGTTTCCAACTCTGGGCGCGAAGACGCGTAAGAAGCGTCCTAGCGACCGGATGATTGTTGAACGGCGCAAGCCGTAGTTTGGAGAAGCAGTAAAAATGATTCCGGCGCGGCGGAGAATTGAGAGCACCACTATGAGAGCCACAAGAACGTCGAGGCGTATATCCCGGCGGCCGGGGCGCGCGCGGAAGGTGACTCCGCGCCGAACGGCAAAGCCGGCGGCAAAACCGGCAGCGCGGACCACCACCCGAGTCCCAGCGCGGCCGGTGGGAAGGATCATTGCGAAGAACATGCCTCCGCAGCAGGTGATGTTTCGCCTGTGCAGGGGCGGATGGGCTGTGATCGTCGACAAGATTCCCAGCGCATCTGGGACGCGGTTTGTGTGTCCCTTTTGCCCCTTGTCGCACCGCGTGCCCGGACCCGTACGCGGATTCCGCAAGATGCGCCGCGCGCAGTGGATCAAGTTGCGCCGAGTGGAGGAATAGGTAGGCATGCCGCGTTCGCTTAAGAAGGGGCCGTTCATCGATGGCCACCTGCAGCAAAAGGTGGAAGCGCTGAACGCGCGGAACGAAAAGAAAGTGGTGAAGACGTGGTCGCGCCGGTCGACGATCCTGCCTGAGATGGTCGGCCACACCATCGCCGTGCACAACGGGAAGAAATTCATTCCCGTGTACATCACGGAGCAGATGGTGGGGCACAGGCTTGGAGAGTTCGCGCCGACACGCACGTTTAAAGGCCACGGCGTGAAGGCGGCCCTCGAGAAGGCCGCGGCAGCGGCGGGCGCTCCAGCGGGCGCGCCGGCGGGTGGCGCTGCTCCACCGGCGAAGTCGTAGCCGGCGGACGCGGTCAGGTGGATCGTGAGCAAGGGAAATAGGTAGAGGCATACACGATGGCAACGGCTGCACAGGGACAAATCGAGGGAGTGGCGCAGGCGCGATTCGTGAGAGTTTCGCCGCAGAAGGCTCGTCTGGTCGTGGACTTGATTCGCGGGCAGCGCGCCGAAGATGCGTTGCAGACTCTACGCTTTACGAAAAAGCGCGTGGCGCGAGAGGTGGAAAAGACTCTGCGCAGCGCTATCGCGAACGCCGAGCGCAAAGCGGATGATGCTGGCGAATCGCTTGACGTCGACGCGCTGTTCGTGACGAGCTGCTGCGTAAATGAGGGACCGCGCTGGAAGCGCATGCGTCCGGCGCCGATGGGGCGCGGCTTCCGGTACCAGAAGCGCACCAGCCATATCGTGGTTGGCGTCGCTGAGCACCATCGTGCGGCGGAGGACCGCGTGGCGGCGGCAGCGGCGGAGGCTCAAGCGTCGAAGGGCGTGAGAGGCGCAGTTCGCAAGGCTCGCAAGGCGATCGAAAAGCGCACGAAAGAAGCGCAGAAGAAGAAGTAGGAGGCCAGTTTGGGGCAGAAAACACATCCGTACGGCTTTCGGCTGGGCTACAACAAGGGTTGGAAGTCCCGCTGGTTCGCGAAGAAAGAATACGCCGATCTGCTGCACGAAGACGTGGTGCTGCGCAAGCAATTGAAGGACCGGCTGCGTTCGGCGGGCGTGGACGCCATTGAGATCGAGCGCGCCGCCAATAAACTCGTCGTGCGGATCTATACCGCACGTCCCGGGATCATCATCGGCCGAAAGGGTTCGGAGATCGACAAGCTGAAGAATGAAGTTCAGAAGCGCACCAATCGGGAAGTGCACATCGACATTCAGGAAGTGCACCGGCCAGAACTCGATGCCCAACTGGTGGCGGAATCGATCGCGCTGCAACTCGAAAAGCGCGTTGCATTTCGCAGGGCTATGCGCAAGGCAGTTGACTCCGCGCTGCGATTCGGATGCAAAGGCATCAAGGTGCGCGTCGCGGGACGGCTGAATGGCGCGGAAATCGCGCGGAAGGAATGGTACCTGCAAGGGCGTCTTCCGCTGCAGACTCTGCGCGCGAACATCGATTTTGGTACGGCTGAAGCACACACCACGTACGGCGTGATCGGCGTGAAGTGTTGGGTATACCAAGGCGAGAAGATACCTGAGCGAGACCGGCAGGGCGCGGAAGCATAAGGGAACAGGCGAACGATATGTTGATGCCCAAAAAAGTGAAGTACCGAAAACAACAGCGTGGCCGGCGCAACGGAAAAGCCTGGCGCGGAGGATCGCTCGCATTTGGAGAGTACGGGCTCAAGGCGCTCGAGCCGGCGTGGATTACCGACCGGCAAATCGAGGCGGCCCGCGTAGCGATTACGCGGTTCATCAAGCGCGGCGGCAAACTATGGATTCGGGTATTCCCGGACAAACCGTTCACGAAAAAGCCGGCCGAAACGCGCATGGGCAAAGGCAAGGGGCCACCGGAGCGTTGGGTAGCGGTGGTCAAGCCAGGACGCATCATGTTTGAGATGTCGGGCGTGGACATTGCAGCGGCCACGGAAGCCATGGAGCTCGCGGCCAACAAACTGCCGATCGCCACGAAGTTCGTCACCCGGGCGGAGGAACTTTAATGGCGCGGCGAGTTGAAAAATTCAAGGAAATGAACGCAAACGAGCTCGATATTCAGCAGCGGGAGCTTGCCGAGCAGATTTTCCGTTTGCGCTTCCAACTCGCTTCTGGGCAAGCCGAAGGATTGAAGAAAATGCGCGAAGCCCGGCGCGATTTGGCTCGCGTGAAAACCCTGCTGCGACAGAAAGAAGCGAGGAAGGCTTAATGGCCAACGAAACAGCATCTGCGGCGCCCGAGGCTGCACGCGAACGCGGTGCGCGCCAGGAATTGGTGGGAGTGGTGACGAGCGCTAAAATGGCGAAGACCATCGTGGTGAAAGTCACTCGCACCACACAACATCCGCTATACCGCCGAGTACTGCGGTCGGCGAAGAAATATTACGCGCACGATGAGAACAAGGACGCGCGCGTGGGCGATGTAGTTCGGATTATTTCTACTCGTCCGCTGTCGAAACTGAAGCGGTGGCGGCTGAAGGAAGTTGTGGCCCGCTCAACGCGCGTGGCCTGAGCCCGGCGCATAAGGGAGCAAGACGATGGTTCAGATGCGGACATGGCTGACAGTGGCCGACAATTCCGGCGCCCGTCAGTTGACTTGCATCCTGCCGATCGGCGGAGACGCTGGTCTGACGGCTGGGCTCGGCGAAGTGATTACCGCCGCGGTAAAGGAAGCTGCTCCGGACAGCCAGATTAAGAAGGGCAAGGTGGTACGCGCGGTCGTAGTGCGGACGCGCAAAGAGCACCGGCGCAAGGACGGCACCTATATTCGGTTTGACGACAATGCCGCCGTGCTGATCAACGATGCGGGTGAACCGGTGGGGACGCGCGTTTTCGGTCCGGTGGCTCGCGAGCTGCGCGACAAGAAGTTCACCAAGATCGTGTCGCTCGCCCCGGAAGTGTGGTAACGATGAGAGAAACCAATCGCAGACTCGTTCCAATCGGCATTCGCCACGGCGACAACGTGATGGTGATGGCCGGCCGCTCGAAGGGCAAGACCGGCAAGGTACTTTCGGTCGACCCGGTAAAGGGCACTGTGACCGTTGAGCGCGCCAACATCATCAAGAAACATACGCGGCCGAATCCGTCGAAGAACGTCCGCGGAGGAATTCTCGACAAGGAGGGGCCGATTCACGTTTCCAACGTGATGTTGATATGTCCGGGCTGCGGCAAGCACACGCGCGCCGGACATACCACGCTGCCCGACGGCACGAAAGTGCGGGTTTGCCGCCGCTGCAATCAGACGTTTGAGAACTAAGGGAAGAGGCGCCTGAAACATGATCAGCCGGTTGCACGACAAATATCGGAAAGAGGTCGTTCCAGCGCTTACCAAGCGCTTCGGCTATTCGAATACCATGGCCGTGCCGCGCGTCTCGAAGGTGACTCTCAACATTGGCTTGGGCGAGGCCAGCGCGAACGTGAAGCTGCTCGATACCGCGGCGGTGGAGCTGGGCCAGATCGCAGGACAGAAGCCTGTAATCACTCGGGCGAAGAAGTCGATCGCAAATTTCAAAATTCGTAAGGGTATGCCCATCGGCTGCATGGTCACGCTACGCGGCGAGCGAATGTATGAATTTCTCGACCGGTTGTCGGCGGTGGTTTTTCCCCGGGTGCGCGACTTCAAAGGTCTGCCACCGAACTCGTTTGATGGCCGTGGCAATTACACGCTGGGTCTGAAGGACCAATTGGTATTTCCGGAGATTGACTACACACGCGTCGACAAGATCAAGGGCATGAACATTACGATCACCACGACGGCCCTAAGCGACGAAGAGGCGCGCGAGCTGCTTAAGCTGCTCGGCGTCCCATTCCGGACGCAAGCCGCCGGATGAAGGAGACGTAGAGAGCATGGCTCGTACAAGTCAGTTCGCGAAGACACGGCGGAAACTGAAGTACAAGATCCGCCAGCGCAACCGCTGCCGCATCTGCGGTCGTCCGCGGGGATTTCTGCGCAAGTTTGAAATGTGCCGCATCTGCTTCCGCGGTCTGGCGCTCAAGGGAGAAATCTCCGGCGTGGTGAAATCCAGCTGGTAAGGAAGAACGAATGACCACCGATCCCATTGCCGATCTTCTGACCCGCATTCGCAACGGTTCCCGCGCGCGTCATCCGCGCGTGGACGTGCCGTCGTCGAAGCTCAAGGTCGGCATCGCCCGCATCCTCAAGGATGAAGGCTATCTCTCGAATTTCAAGGTCGTCGAGGAGAAGGGCAAGAAGACGCTGCGCCTCTCTTTGCGGTACACGCAGGACCGCCGCAGCGTGATCACCGACCTTCGGCGCATCTCGCGGCCGGGTTCGCGTCGCTACACTGGCAAGGGTGGAATTCGCAGCGTAGTGGGAGGTATGGGCATTTCGATCCTCTCCACGCCGCGCGGGCTGATGACCGGCCATGCAGCGCGCAAGGAAGGCGTGGGCGGCGAGGTGCTGTGCGAAGTTTGGTAGTGGAGTCCGCGCAATCGAATTTCGGGCTCGCGAGGTTTTAGAGTCATGTCACGAATTGGAAACAAAATTATTTCGGTGCCGTCGGGCGTAAAGGTTCAGATCCACGATGGCTCGGTCGACGTGCAAGGCCCGAAGGGCAAGCTCTCGATCCGGCTGCCGCAAGGAATCAGCTTTGAGCAAAAGGATTCGACGCTCACGGCCAAGCGCAGCACGGAAGAGCAACGCGCACTCCATGGTCTGGCGCGTGCGCTGGTCGCAAACGCAGTCACCGGCGTGACGCAGGGCTTTAAAAGGGAATTGGACATCGTGGGTGTCGGCTATCGCGCGGAGGTGAAGGGCAAGAACGTCGTCCTCGCGCTCGGCTATTCGCACCCGATCGAGTTCCCCATTCCTGAGGGGATTCAAATCGCCGTCGAAAAGCAGACGCACATGACCGTTTCCGGCGCGGACAAAAATCAAGTCGGTCAAATCGCCGCAAATCTTCGCGCCCTGCGCCCGCCCGACCCATATAAGCAAAAGGGCGTGCGCATCAGCGGCGAGCGCCTGAAGAAGAAGGCTGGCAAAGCCGGCGCTAAGACCACCGCCGCCTAGCGCCCGAAAAGGAGAACGAGAGTGGCTGCACCGGTTCGAAGATTGTCGCGCGAGGCGCACCGCCAGCGCATTCATTTGCGCATGCGAAAGAAAGTCGTCGGCACGCCGGAGCGGCCCCGGCTGTGCGTACATCGCTCCGGCCGCCACATTCGCGCGCAGGTGATCGACGATTCCGCTGGCCGAACGGTCGTCTCAGCCAGCTCGCTCGATAAAGACGTGCGCGCCCAGATTCGTGGTGGCGGCAACGTCGCGGCCTCAAAAGTCGTCGGCAAGATAATTGCCGAGCGAGCCCGCGCCCAGGGCGTTGCGAAAGTTGTGTTCGACCGCGGCGGCTATCAATATCACGGCCGCGTGCAGGCGCTGGCTGAAGCGGCCCGGGAGGCGGGCCTGCAGTTCTGAAAATTATGCCGAAACAAGAGCTCAAAGACACGCTATCGGTTCGCCGCCCGCTGGAGGCCAACCAGGCCAATTTGAAAGACCAGGTGGTTTCGATCAACCGCGTCACCAAGGTCGTCAAGGGCGGCAAGAATCTCAGCTTTTCCGCGCTCGTGGTTGTTGGCGACCAGGGCGGCCATGCCGGTTTCGGCATGGGCAAGGCTCGCGAAGTTCCCATGGCCATTCGCAAGGCCATCGAGCAGGCCAAGAAGAACATGGTGAAGCTCAACCTGAAAGGCTCGACCATTCCGCATCAGGTGGTCGGCTACTACGGATCGGGCCAGGTGCTGCTCAAACCCGCGCCAGAGGGAACTGGCGTTATTGCCGGCGGTCCGGTGCGAGCGGTGATGGAAGTGGCCGGGATTCAGAATGTGCTCACGAAATCCCTTGGCACATCCAATCCGCACAACGTGATCAAGGCCACGTTCGATGCGCTGTTGCATTTGAAAGACGCGGCGCGCGTAGCCGAATCCCGTGGCAAGGGAGCGGAGGAAGCGGCGGCGACAGCCTCCTAGGCGCGACAGAAAAATCATGGCGACGACGAAAAAGAAATCGGGCACTTTGAAAATCAAGTGGGTACGCAGCGCAATCGGCTGCCCGCGCGGCATGCGCCAGACGATTCGCGGCCTGGGCTTTCGCCGCATGCAGCAGGTGGTGGAGCATCCCGATACTCCGGCCGTGCGCGGAATGATCGCGAAAGTCCACCATTTGGTTGAAATCGAAGGTTAGGAATGGCAATGGAACCTACACTCTCGAATTTGAAGCCCCCACGTGGTTCGCGCCACCGCAAGGTGCGCGTCGGGCGCGGCATGGGCTCGAAGATGGGAAAGACGGCTGGCGCCGGCAACAAGGGACAGCAGTCCCGCCGCGGCTATTCGCGCCGCCCGGGATTCGAAGGCGGCCAGATGCCTTTGCACCGCCGTTTGCCGAAGCGGGGATTCAGCAGTCCGTTTCCGAAAACATTCGCCGTCGTCAACGTCGAAAGCCTCAACTCTTTCGCCGCCGGCGATACCGTCACTCCCGAATCGCTCGTCGGCCGCGGTTTGGTCCGCGCTGTGCGCGACGGCGTAAAAATTCTCGGTGATGGAGAGTTGAAAGTCGCTTTGACGGTGCGCGCGCATGCCTTCAGCAAGTCTGCGGGCGAGAAAATCGCGCGCGCCGGAGGGAAGGTCGAAGTCCTGGCATGAGGAAGCTCGTCGAGGCCATCCGCAATATTTTCATCACGCCTGATTTGCGCAATCGCGTGCTTTTCACGCTTGCGATTCTTGGCGTGTATCGCCTCGGCGCGTTCATTCCCACTCCTGGAATCAATACCGCGCTTCTCGGCCAGCTGTTCGAACAAAGCCGGGGCTCCGTGCTCGGCCTCATCGACCTCTTCAGCGGCGGCAACCTGCGTCGGCTGACGATCTTTGCTCTCGGTATCATGCCGTATATCACAGCGGCCATTATTCTCGAATTGCTCGTGGTGGTTTGGCCCTATCTGGAAAAATTGCAGAAGGAAGGTGAGCTCGGCCGTCGCAAGATCACTCAATACACGCGCTACCTCACCATCATTCTCAGCATTTTCCAGTCGTTCACTATCGCGCTCACTCTTCAGCGCCAGAATCTCAGCGGCCAGGCGCTCGTCTATCATCCGGGCGCGCGCTTCATTTTGATGACCATCCTCACCCTGACCACAGGGTCGGCCTTCATCATGTGGCTCGGTGAACAGATCAGCGACCGTGGCATCGGCAACGGCATGTCGCTGATCATTTTTGCCGGCATCGTGGTTGGTTTGCCTCGCGCGGTCAGCGACCTTTGGGACAAAGCTTCGACCCAGCAGTGGGGCTCGTTCACGCCTTTAGCCCTGCTCGGCTTATTCATTTTGATGGCTGCGGTCGTGGCCTTCATTGTGTTCGTCGAAAGCGGGCAGCGGCGTATTCCTGTCCAATACGCGAAGCGCGTGATGGGTCGCAAGGTAATGGGCGGCCAGATGACGTATCTTCCGCTGCGCGTCAACGCCGGAGGCGTCATCCCCCCGATCTTCGCCAGTTCACTGCTCACGTTTCCGCAGACGGCCGCTTTGCTCTTCAAAGCGAAATCGCCGTGGTTTACCAAGCTTGCGCAGGCGATCAATTGGGGTGAGCCGCTTTACACCGTCATCTACGTCGCTCTCATCATCTTTTTCGCGTTCTTCTACGTGGGCATCATCTTCAATCCCACCGAGCTGGCGGACAATATGCGGAAATATGGCGGGTTCATTCCGGGAATTCGTCCCGGGCGGAACACGTCCGAATACATCAATCGCATTCTGTCGCGTCTCACGCTCGTGGGAGGCTGCTATCTCGCCGCCGTTTGCCTGCTGCCGGAATGGATGATCTCAGGCATCCATCTGCAGCATCTCTGGCTGGTGGGTAATTGGTTTGATACGCACATGTGGCGTTTCGTGCTTGATGGTTTGGGGGTGCAGTTCTATTTCGGGGGTACATCCCTGCTCATTGTCGTTGGGGTGGCAATGGACACGGTGCAGCAGCTCGAAGCCCAGCTCGTCATGCGCAACTATGAGGGGTTCGTGCGGAAGGGCCGGGTACGGAGTCGGCGCAGTTGAGTTCGTTCGTCTCGGGGCGGGGACGATGGTTCTCAAGCAAGCGTTGATTTTTCTGGGCCCTCCTGGAGCAGGCAAGGGAACCCAGTCAAAGAGAATGGCTGAACGTTGCGGCGTTCCGCATCTTTCGACGGGCGATATGTTTCGCGACGCCGTCAGCCGCGGCACGGAACTAGGCCGCCGCGTGAAGCCGATGATGGAGCGCGGGGAATTAGCGCCTGACGACGTGGTGATGCAGATGGTGGAAGAAAGGCTCGCCGAGTCTGATTGCGCGCGCGGCGCTGTTTTCGACGGCTTTCCGCGAACGCTGCCGCAGGCCGAGCGGCTGGGAAAGATTCTGGAAAGCAAAGGTTTCGGCAAGCCGCTGGTGGTGGACTTTTGCATCGCGCCGGAGACGCTGCTGCGGCGAATCGCGGGACGCTGGACCTGTAGCGTAGGCGGCGAGATTTATAATATTTACGAGGCGCCACCCAAGATTGCGGGCATCTGTGATTTCGATGGCGGCACTCTCGTGCAGCGCGCCGATGATCGCGCCGAAGTTGTGAAGGAACGGCTTGCGGCCTATCAGCGCCAGACCAGACCCCTTGCGGATTATTACCGGCGGCTCGGCGTGCTTGAAGAGATCGATGCGTCGGCGAGTGTTGACAACGTCAGCCGTGCGCTCGCCAAGATCGTGAATTGTGGGGATGGGTCAGATGGTCGTCTGTAAGTCGACAATGGAGCTCGAAAAGATGCACCGCGCCGGCCTGATCGTCTGGGGCGCGCTCGACGAGATGCGAACCATGGTTCGTCCCGGATTGTCGACCAAGGAGCTCGACGAATTTGCCGAGGCTTATACGGTGGAGCATCACGCGCGTCCGGCTTTCAAGGGTTACCGCGGATATCCGGGTTCGGTGTGCACCTCGATCAACAAGGAAGTGGTGCATGGGATTCCCTCCGCTAGCAGGCGCGTGCGTGATGGCGACATCCTGTCGATGGACTTTGGCGTCGAGCTGGAAGGTTACTTTGCCGACGCCGCGCTGACGATTCCGGTGGGCAAGGTTTCGCCGGAACGCGAAAAGCTGATGCGTGTGACGCGTGAATCGCTCGAACATGCCATCGACAAAGTCCGGCCCGGAAATCGCCTCGGCGACGTTTCGGCGGCGGTGCAAGGATGGGTTGAGAAGCACGGTTTTTCGGTGGTGCGCGAGTTCGTGGGGCATGGCATTGGCACCAAGATGCACGAAGAGCCACAGGTTCCCAACTACGGCGAGCCCGGCCTGGGGCCGCGTTTGCAGGAAGGCTTGGTGCTGGCCATCGAGCCGATGGTGAATTCCGGTGGACCGGGGGTTCGCGTCCTCGACGACGATTGGACCGCCGTCACCACCGATGGCAGCGATTCGGCGCATTTCGAGCACACGGTGGCGGTCACCAGCAACGGGCCGTGGATTCTCACGCGGCCGCGTGACGCCGCGGGGCCGTGCTGGTAGCGAAGCGGTAGAGACGGTCAGCCCGGAAGCTCTTTTGGGATACGGCGGACGCATCTTTCGGTTGGTAGGAGCGCATGGCAAGAAGGCCGGAACCGGAAAAGAAGAAACCTGGCGAGGGAAGCGGCAAGGAAGACGCCATCGAAGTGATGGCAACTGTCATCGAGTCGCTGCCCAACGCGATGTTTCGGGTCGAACTCGAAAACAAGCACCAGGTGCTCGCGCATATTTCTGGGAAGATGCGCAAGAATTTCATTCGGATTTTGTCCGGCGATCGCGTCGCCGTGGAGCTTTCGCCCTACGACTTGACGCGCGGGCGCATCGTCTATCGCTACAAATAGCGGCGCCCAAAACTGAAAGTGCAGAAAGTGGAGTTAAGGAAATGAAGGTTCGAGCATCGGTCAAGAAAATTTGCATGAAGTGCAAGATCGTTCATCGGCGCGGCGTGGTGCGCGTGATTTGCGTTAATCCGAAACACCGCCAGCGCCAGGGATAAGAGGGAGAACAGCCAATGGCACGCATCGCAGGTGTGGATCTGCCGCCGAATAAGCGCTTGTGGGTCGGGCTCACGGCCATCTACGGCATCGGGCAGCAGCGCGCGCGTTCGCTCGCGGAGAAGGCGAATGTGGACGCGGTCAAAAAAATAAAAGATCTCACGGAAGAGGAAGTTACCCGGCTCCGCGCCGCCATCGAGGCGGAAGGGCGCGTCGAAGGCGATCTCCGCAAAGAGATGCAGATGAACGTCCGGCGGCTAATCGAAATTCAGTGCTACCGCGGACTGCGCCATCGCCGCAATCTTCCCGTGCGCGGCCAGCGCACCCACACCAACGCGCGCACCCGCAAGGGCCCGCGGAAGGGCGCGGTGGCTGCTAAGAAGAAAGTGATGGCCCGCAAGTAGGGTTTGCGGAGCGTAGGAGAGGAAAAAACATCGTGGCAAAAGAACAGGATGCAGCGGCGGCTCCGGCAGCAGGAGCGAAACCGACTAAGCGAAAAAAGGAATTTCGCAAGAAGCGCGAGAAGCGCGTGGTGCCGCACGGCGTCGTGTGCATTCAGGCAACGTTCAACAACACGATCGTCACGCTCACCGATCCCGATGGCCGGGCTGTCAGCTGGGCCTCCGCCGGCTCCGTTGGATTCAAGGGCTCGCGCAAAGGGACGCCCTACGCCGCGCAGCAGGCCGCTATGTCCGCGGCCGGCGTTGCCCGCGATCAGTACGGCATGAAAACCGTGGAAGTGCGCGTCAAGGGACCGGGCGCCGGCCGCGAATCGGCCGTCCGCGCGTTGGCATCGTCGGGATTGCACATCAACGCGATCAAAGACGTCACGCCAGTGCCGCACAACGGCTGCCGTCCGCCGAAGCGCCGTCGCGTCTAGTTTTTGTTTTTAGCTCGGGCCTCCGTCTTGTGCCTGAGCGTTCGTTCCGCAAAGTTGTAGCAGGGAAAAGGAGAAAAGCAATTGGCAAGACATCGTGAAGCGGTTT
>JASHRI010000225.1 GCA_030037435.1 Candidatus Acidiferrales bacterium
CACCAGCCAGAGCACACCCTCGTCCTGATGCAGCCCGTGCAGCGTTTCATCCACCCAAATCGTTGGCCGCCCACCCGCCAGATAATCCAGCAGCACCGGGTTTGGATGCGTCTTGATGGTCTCGTTTAATAAGAACGATTCTTGGCTCGCGGCGATGAGTTCGCCCGATCCGACTCGCCGCACTGCCATGTAGGTATCTCTAGTCAAGCCGGCGCCTCCATCGGAGTCCACGGGTCCCGCATATAGCGCGGTCCAATCAGCATCTGTCTTGAGCCATGGGGCATCGTCCAGCAGATACATCGCTTCAGTTCCTGGCGGGGTGTCGCCGGGACTCGGAGCGGCCCAGGCCGGAGCCGGCTCGTGTGGCCCCTGGTGCCACTGGTCCTCGACTTGCCAGCCTTGCGATTGGGATTTTAGTGGCACGCTGGGCGCGATCAGCACGACGCGACCGCCTCGCGCCAGAAAACTATCCAGCCGTCCTTGGAATTTTCCTGTGTTCTGCCCTTGTCCATTTATCATTTTCCGGCTGCCGTCAGGATAACCGCCGACAAAGAACGCCGTGGTTCGCGAAGCGTCCTGATCGGAGAGAGAGTCTTCATCTTGACTACGGTCCACCTGATAGCCCGCACGCTCATACGAGTCGAACAGCAGGCTCGTTCCATACGGGTCCTGGCGCAAACTCGATCCCATATCGCTGGTATTCGATTCATTCTGGTGCGCCATGATCAGCAGAATCGCGAATGTAGCCGCGAAAATCGCAGCGGCCAAAAGCGGACCTCGCCAGTTGATCGCCCCTCCACCGCCCGCGCCCATATTAGACATGGCTAAGCAGCTCCCGCTGATCCTGGCGGTACGCCGCGACGGTAGCGGGCGTGATCGCATACGAGCCATACCAAACGCGATCGAATAGCCGCAAACTCCCTCGCAGTTTTTCAGGAATTTCCGCCCGAGCCTCGACTGCCGCTTGGGGACGTCGCCGCCACCGGCGGGTGAACTCCTCGAGATAATCACGATTCGTACGATCGCGGCGAATCGTGAGCCATTCGCGCTTTGCCAATCCTGCGAGCAAGCCTAGATAGGCCGCCCTTAACGCCAGTTGCAAGGCGCCCTCACCTTCCAGCCGGCTCGCCAGTGCGAACCATTCATCCTCAGAACGCTCGCTGGCTACGGCCGCGTCACTCAGGTCTGGCAGCGGCACCGTTGCGACTGGGATGGAAAGCTGAGCCGCTTCGCGACGCCGCCGAAGCCAAAAGAGCACCACGCTAGCCGCTACGGTCAGCGACCCGATCAGCGCCAGCCATAGCCGAAGGTCCTTCAGCCGCCATCCACCGTTTCCGTTCGTCGGCGTCAGGCCGCGCGGCAAGAACCCTCGAATAAAATTCCAGATTGCATTCCAGACGCGCTCAAGAGCGCGCCCGATCGCATGCCCGATCCTGGCAAGCAGCCTACCGAACCAAGTTGGCTGGTTTGGATGGTCCGCATCATGCCAACGATAAATCTCGCGCTCTGATTCCTCATCCAGGGCTTGGCGTAACCTCGCTACGCGAGTCTGTTGTGCGGAATCCGCCGCCGTTTCCGTCGGCTGGCTTGGCGCTTTCGCTGCGCGTGCGGTCGAAAGGGGCGCGCCAAGCAAAATCGCAGCTAGCACAAGCGACGTGCCGACCCCTACGCCGCGCTCGCTTCCGAGCGACGCAATCGCCTCCGCCTTTTTCTGCTGGTCACGAGGCAGCATCGCCAAGAGCCCGCGTAGGTCGTCACCTTCGCGCCGTGATCGCAAGTGCTGGTAGACGACCACGAACGTGCATTTGACAATCGGATCAAGCGCCACCCACACGCCCGCAAGCAGCGAAAGCCAGAACGCAGAGCTTTGAGTCAACGCGTAGATGCCTGATTGCGTAGAGAGCAGAGTATTCACGCCAAAAAGTGAGTGCAGCAGCCCCGGCACAACGCTAGCCAGAATCAAGCCGTTCAACCAAACGGCGATCCAGAGTGGAAAAAGCATCAGCAACAGTAGTAGCCCGCCGCCGAACCATTGGCTCGAGAGCGCGAGGCAACCCCCAAACGAATTCTGCTCAGCCACACCCTCTCGCCCTTCGATGCTTGCGAATTCGCACGCGCCGTAAAAGAAGGACGCCCCAGCAATGGTTGGCAACGTCGACAAAGCTGCGGCGCTCAAAATGATTTTCCATGTGAGCAGCCGTCCCAGAGCTGCGGCTTGCGCCGCCGCGCAGGCACGTTGCGGTACTGGCAAACCAAACGCACGCTCGCGAATCCTTTGCATGTAGCTCTCGACCATCCGTACACGGAGCAGGTATGCAGCGGCAAGTGCCGCCGCTTCCATCAGCAATGCGCCATTGGAAACACGAACCTGTCCGTCGGCTACCCACATGGGAATGAAGCACAGTACGAGGGGTACTGCGCCAAAGTAATAGCGCCACGCTTCCGTCGCGAACGTCGATCGAAACAGCGCAAACCCTCGTTCCAGCGCTTCGAGTGGGTTCAGGCGGTTCCGGCGGACGCGAGAGGTCGCCAGGCGTCCCGCTTGCGCGACGACCGGAGCCAGTGCAGCTTCACTCATGGGGAGGCATGGCTATCTGGTTTGGCCTCGCGCCGCCGAAGTTCAAATGCAGCTGCGGCGTGTCCACTCGCCAATGCAGTAAGGCAAAAAAGAGCGCCATCAAGCAACTAAGCGCGGCAACACCGGCGAGGGTCTGCCGGAATTTGCGCCCCGCTGACGACTTTGGTGCCGGAGGACGGGCAATCCGGCGCAGGCAGGGCGGGCACGCGAGTTTATCGTCTTCGTCGGTCACGCACTCGCGGCAGAAGGTTCCCCCGCAGCGCGGACACCGAGCCGCCGCCTCGCGGCGCGGATGAAACAAGCAGCGTGCGTTGCGCAAGCCTGCAGCGGCGGGTTTGCCGGAGGGCGCGGCTGGCGTGCCAGAAATCATTGCTTACGTGAGATCCTCAATGGGAGTGGTCGCAGGAGACGCTTCGGAGTTCGCTGTGGCGGACGGCTGCGCTTGTTGCCGACCACCTATGGGAGCGGTCGGCTGCTCAGCCACGGCGCCGCGGGCGACGCGAACCGCCGCATCGACCTTCGCGAGTACCTTGCGCGCACGCCGCACCCGTGCGACCAAGGGTAGATCAACAGTCGCTCCCGTGGTGCATATTCGCGATTCCGCAGTCGGCCCGAGCGCCAGCTCCAATACCACCCAAGCGAGCCCTAGGGCACATGAAATCGCGCCAGCCGTAAAATTCACCCAACGCCACAGCGCAGCTCCGATCACTCCAAAAAGCAGGGCGGGAATAATGGGCCTCAATAGCCACAGGCGGTTCGGCCAGACCACAATGGATTCCAGATCGCGCAGGTAAAACCGCCGGTACTCGATCGCATACAGGACTTGCTTCGCGGCTAGCAAGCAATCACCGCTCAGATACCACCTCGTCGCGCCGGTCATACGCCCGACGCGCGATATCTTGCGAAATGCGCTTTGCAATCAGGGTCTCCTGGTTATCCAGCGTGGTATCAAGATCGCGCCGCCGATCAGAAGTGGAAGCCAGGCGAAACCCGCGTAGGCCATCCAGAAGCGCCAACCCGATCGCGGAATCAAGTACGAACGCGGCGCTTTCCGATACTTCACGTGCAAAAAAATCGCGGTGGGAAGCGCCGCCAAAATCACCGGCCACATGATGATCCAAGCCCATCCGAGCGACAATGCGATCGAATCATAGAGCACATCGCGATGCCGCCATTCTGCCTTGGCGCCATTCAGCCCGTTATCAGTGCGCCCTCGTTCGAAGCACGTGGGGCAAACGTGTTCTGCTCCAAGTTGCAAATCGCACAGCGCGCATACGAATCGTCCGCATCGCTGGCAGCAAGCTTGAAATGCCTTTTCCGGATGAAAATAGCAGGTCGCTTGCTCCGGCATCGCGGCGGCCGAAAAAGTACTGCTGCGAGCCACCGGCCACAGGCGGACTTGCAGTTGCTTCTCGCAGTAAGGACAGCTCTGCCATCCTGTCTTGGTTTCCGTTGGAGTCAATTCTCCCGCGCAGCACGGACATATAACCGTACCGGGCGCAGTGGCCGGCAGCGCGGGCGATCCACCTGTTGAAAAACGGCTCAGCGATGGAGTGAAGAGATTTATGTTCATGCTGCGTGTTCCGTTCCCGGGTAACGGGTTTACGTTCAGGCCGAAGCCATACTTCGCTTATAGACAACTCTCGTGTCGCACACTCGATCGTGAAGGGCCCGTTTCTCGCTATCAAACCCAGCTATGATGTATCCGATCATCAAAATCAACCCGCTGACCATTTTCATCAAGTACCGTGCGAACGAAATTCCCCAGCTGATACTACTTCCATCCGTTCTGACGACCTTTACTCCGACGGCCATTTTTCCAAGCGTCGCTCCGTAGTAGCGAATCATAATCACTTCGTACAGAAACACGACCAGCAGCAGGACAAACTCCATTAGTAGTATCGAAGCCGGGAAGCCTGGCGCGGGGCGGGCGGCGCGAGAGGCCGTGATCACTCTCGCTGACATCAGAAAAAACACGGGCACGTATAGAGCGTCCATCAGTAGCCCATCAATGAACACGCCGACAAAGCGAATCCAAAATCCGCCGTAGTGCCATTGACTACCCGCCGAGGCGGTACCCGCCACCACTCGGCTCAGAAACGCCGGCTTGCAAGAGCCGCATACCCAGTTTCCCGCGATCTGCACTAAATCGGATTGCGCGAACGTGCGCCCGCATTGCGAACATGCAAACTCCGCCTGCGTCGAGGCCTGTTGCATCATTGGGCACGTCTCCTTAGCGATACGAATTGCCTTAGCCTATCGCAGGCGTCCCCGTGAGCCAAGCATCAATTTCTGCCAGGTTTACGCACGCATCATCACTTATTCGAAGTGCGAAGACTGTTTTCGATGTGCCATTCGAGAAACGGGTTTTCACAATTTCCGTCGCGAGGAATACTTTAGCCGGCCAACCCTCTGCAAGTGGGCCAAGAACGCCGGGAGATCGTCCAAGAAGGGTAAGCAAAGGTGAGCGTCTGCAACTGCCGGGACGTGCGGTTGATTCAAGTCCGATATAGGGCACGGGATATTCATGTATCCGTTATGTACCTCGATTAAGGGCTGTGAGCGTTTGTAGGCGCTTGTGGGTGACATCGCAGCATCAACTTGAGACGTATAAACGCGAGGAGTGGTAGGATCGCCACCGTCCATACCATGACGCGCGTTGCCATTCAGGATCACGATTCGGTTTAGCTCGGCTCAAAGTATTGGCAGTTTGAGACTAAGGATGCTGGAAAAAAAAGAACGGATTGCTTTTGTAGCTCGATCTCTCCTGACAATTGCGCTGTTCTTCTCAGCCTACCTTGCGGCACGCCAAGGTATCGCCGCTTATCACTTCCGGCGGGGCCAGCCCGACGACCTTCGCGACGCGATTCGCTTCGACCCGCAGAACCCTGAATATCCGGACACCTTGGCGTCGGCCATACATCTCTATTCTGATTCCGCTAATGCAGACTTGATTGTCCGGCTGTACAAAACCTCAACGCAGCTGAGCCCGTACAACTCCCAATATTGGTCGGATCTGGCGTCCGGTTACGACTGGGCGGGACGCGAGAAGGATACCCTGGATGCTCTCCAGCATGCGATTGGGCTGTTTCCGAATTCACCGGAATTAAACTGGAAGCTCGCCAATTTTTACGTTCGCCAGGGCCATTTGACGGCCGCACTCCAAAGCTTGCGCACCGTTTTGATGAGCGGACAGGTCCCCAGCAACGAGATTTTTTTTCTAGCGGTGCGTGCTACACGCGACGATCAGGCGATACTGAACGAGATGCTTCCGCCGCAGGCGCCTCTTCTGATCGATTATATAAATTACCAATCCGAAGCGGGCAACATTGCTGCAGCGCAGCATGCCTGGAACCGTCTTTTCGAGCTCCACTTACCATTCAAACTCCAGGAGGCTCTCCCTTATCTGGAGATTCTTATCGACAAGCGGGATTCGGAAACGCTGGAGCGAACGTGGAGCGATTTGCGCGAACGCTTTCCCTCTGAGCTCGGGCCGCGAATATCCGAGGGCAATCTGATAACGAACGGCTCCTTTCAAATGGAATTTCTCAATGGCGGCTTGGATTGGCGAGTCACTCCGACGGATGGAGTCACCGTGAGCATCAATAAAGAACCGCAGGGAAGTAATTCACTTCAAATCGAATTCGATGGAAGTCGAAATTTGGATTATTCGGGAGTCTTGCAGATTGTGCCGGTAAAACCCAGCACTAAATACGTGTTCTCGGCGATTGTGCGCGCACAACAAATCACCACTGATAGCGGTCCGAGATTTGAGATTTTTGACCCCGACGATACCAGCCGGTTATTTGTCTCAGGAACCAGTCTCGTGGGCAGCACCGCGGGCTCACGGCAGGAACTCCAATTCTCGACGAATGCCCACACGAGATTTGTGGTCGTGAGGATCGCCCGGCCGCCGAGCGACAAGTTCGCTAATAAGGTCTCTGGAACCGCTTGGTTCCGTGACGTCAGGCTGTCTCCCGAGAAGTGAGCCTTCTGCGTACTGGCTTCACCGGTACTGTCGAACCTGCATGTACTGCACAGCACAGGGCCTCTTTGCCCGTAAACCAAAGTAGCCGGTAACCGTGTTATAATGGGTGACTAGAAGCTCGATATGACGCGTGAATCTTCTGCGCCTTCTGACGTTTCCTCGCCGTCCGCTGACCGACGCCGTTCTTCCCGTATGCGGGCCTTGTCTGTGCCCCACGAATCGGCCGTCCAGGAGTCTCCGCATGAGGTCCCTGATGGGGACACGTTTGAGTTCGACAAGTTTTTCCCGACGGAATCAGATCCATCTTTTTCGCGCTTAACAGAATCGTTCCGGTCGCGGAACCTCCCCGACCGTTCAGAAATGTCGCCGGACAATTTTTCCGCTACCTACCCGGTAAACTCCGCGGCGGCAATCGAAGGAAAGGAAACCGGGTCAGTCGGGGCGCCGGAGAAAGTCCCAGATACGGCAAAAGCCGATCCCGGCTGGCGTCTCGGCAGCACGGATCTTTTCGACACTTTATCTTATTCGCAGACGCCACCTACTCAAATCGAGCAAGGTGCGCAGCAGGTTTCTGAGCTAGCTCATGGGAAGAGCGTGTTCTCTTCTTCGGAAATTCTTAGATCGCGGGCTCCTGACGGTGAAGCGGATGCCGTGCCGCGTGAAAGCGATCAAGGCAAACCGCGAGCGATCAAAAACTCGACGATAACGGGGGCCCAACCTTCGATTTCGTCGCCGCTGTGGAGGCGTTCGGAGTCCCCTAGGCGCAGCAGGCCGGCTGTGTTGGCGGCGCTTGGTTCCATCGCCGTTATAGGCCTAGCTTCATTCCTAATACTTGGTCCGTTTCATTTCTCAAACATTGGGAACGTTGCCCGTAGTCTTTTGCAGACCTCGACAGGCGACGAAAAGAATGTTGTGCCGAGCGTTGTGGAGCAAAGTTCGGAACCGAGCCCCCCTGTGCAAGCACCAACAGCTTCCATCGCCCCCGCGGTTCCAGCGCCAGGGCCCTCTTCGCAAGCGCCGACCCTTTCGGACGATGCTGGACAGGCGCCTGCAGGTGACACCGAGAATTTGTTCGCCTCTAGTCCTCAATCCTCACAAACAAAGAGGCAGATAATTGCGAACGAGAATTTGGCGCCGACTGAGTCGAGGCAAGACAATCAGTACGCGCAAAATACCCCGGTTGCCAGCCCGGCCTCCGATCCGCCAGCCCGTCAGGCATCGCCTCCGTCTCCCGAGGCGAGAACGCCCCGAGCGCCGTCGTCAGCTGTGGATACCGCGAATGCAACCGCTCGCGCTGATAGCCCGAGGCCTCCGGACAGCCAGGCGATCCAACCTAGCGGTCCAGTCGCGGGCATATCGCCATTACCCTCACCGGCTGTGGATACCGCGAGTGCGACCCCAAGTGCCGTTAGCGCTGGGTCGGCGAACAGTCAGGCGCCCAAGGTGGGCGGTTCAGTCGCAAGCACATCGCCATCACCCTCATCGACTGTGAATACCGCGAATGCAACCCCTGCCGCTGTTAGCCCTGGGCCGCCGGACGGTCAAGCGCCCAAACTCAGCTATTCAGTC
Organism: Candidatus Acidiferrales bacterium; assembly: GCA_030037435.1. Taxonomy (GTDB): domain Bacteria; phylum Acidobacteriota; class Terriglobia; order Acidiferrales; family UBA7541; genus Palsa-295. Next base: position 8,136 of record JASHRI010000225.1, read on the forward strand.
GTGAGCGCATCGCAATTTCTCGGCATTCAGATGCCGAAAACTGCGGGATCTGACCAACTGTCGGGAGTTTTACAAATAGGCCAGTTAGTTTCAAACCAGCCGCCTGCCTATCCTTTGCCGGCACTTCAGGCACG
>JASHRI010000226.1 GCA_030037435.1 Candidatus Acidiferrales bacterium
CCCGGCGAAGGCGGCCAGTTGCCGGGACACAAAGTGGACGATGTGATCGCGCGCGTGCGCCACTCGATTCCGGGTGTCGGCCTGATCTCGCCGCCGCCGCACCACGACATTTATTCGATCGAAGACCTGGCGCAGCTCATCCACGATTTGAAGAATGCAAATCCTCGAGCGCGTGTCTCCGTGAAGCTTGTCGCTGAAGTTGGCGTCGGCACGGTTGCCGCGGGCGTTGCCAAGGCTCATGCGGACGTGATCCTGATCAGCGGCTACGACGGCGGCACCGGCGCTTCGCCGATCAGCTCCATTCGCCACGCCGGTATTCCTTGGGAGCTTGGGCTTTCCGAAACGCAGCAGGTGCTGGTGCTCAACGATCTGCGCAGCCGCGTGCGGCTTCAGGTCGACGGAAAACTCCAGACTGGCCGAGACGTAGCGATTGCGGCTTTGCTCGGTGCGGAGGAATTCGGGTTCTCCACGGCCCCGCTGATTTCGATGGGCTGCATCATGATGCGCAAGTGCCACCTGAACACTTGCCCCGTCGGCGTGGCGACTCAAGATCCGGAGTTGCGCAAGAAATTCCAGGGACAGCCAGAACACGTGATCAACTTCTTTTTCTTTGTGGCTGAAGATCTACGCAGGGTGATGGCGCAGCTCGGCTTCCGCACTGTGAACGAAATGGTTGGCCGCGTGGACTGCCTGGTCCAGCGCCAGGACGTGGACCACTGGAAAGCCAAAGGCATCGATCTGGCGGCTGTGCTGCATGATCCGCCGGTGCCGAGCCACGTCGGGCGGCGCAACCTGATCGCGCAGGATCACGGATTGCAGGACGCACTCGATTGCAAACTAATCGAGATGACGCAGGAAGCCCTGGAGCACCGCACGCCGGTTTCGCTCAGTATGCCGATTCGCAATATTCACCGCACAGTGGGGACGATGCTGAGCGGCGAAATCGCGCGCCGGTACGGCTCGGTGGGATTGCCGGAAGATACGATCCGCATTCAATTTACTGGTTGCGCGGGCCAGAGCTTCGGCGCGTTTCTCGCTCAGGGCCTCACGCTAACTCTCGAAGGCGACGCCAACGACTACGTTGGCAAAGGACTCTCCGGCGGGCGGCTGATTATCTATCATTCGCGCAGCTCCGAATTCGTGCCGGAAGAAAACATCCTCATCGGCAACGTGTGTTTGTATGGCGCCACGAGCGGCGAAGCTTTCTTCGGCGGCATGGCGGGTGAACGATTCGCGGTTCGCAATTCGGGTGCGACGGCCGTCGTGGAAGGCGTGGGCGATCACGGCTGCGAATATATGACGAACGGGTTGGTGGTCGTGCTTGGCCGCACGGGCCGGAACTTTGCCGCGGGGATGACCGGCGGCATCGCGTACGTGCTCGATCGAGTGGGTGACTTCGCATCGGTGCGGTGCAACCGCGCGGAAGTTGATCTCGAGCAGGTCACTAACTCCAAGGATGTCGACGCGCTTTATCAGCTGATCGCTCGCCACGCCGACTACACCGGCAGCCCGCAGGCCCGCTGGATTCTCGATAATTGGGAATCGACGCTGCCCAAATTCGTAAAAGTGTTCCCGCACGAATATAAGCGTGTGCTGGGCATTCCGCGCGTTGCAGCGGGCATCCTCACCGCTCAAGCAGAAAAACCGGCGGGTGGCCAGGTGCTTCATGGGTAAGGTCACCGGCTTCAAGGAATACGCCCGCGAGACCCCCACGCGGCGTCCCGTAGCGGAGCGCGTGAAGGATTACTTCGAGGTCTATCAGCCATTCCCGGAAGATAAAGTCCGCACGCAGGCCGCGCGCTGCATGGACTGCGGAATTCCCTTCTGCCACACCGGCTGCCCGGTCAACAACATCATTCCCGACTGGAACGATCTGGTCTATCGCGACCAATGGAAAGAGGCGATTCGCGTGCTTCACTCCACGAACAACTTCCCGGAATTTACCGGGCGTATCTGCCCGGCTCCGTGCGAAGCCGCCTGCGTGCTCGGAATCAATGAGCCGCCGGTCACGATCAAGGTGATCGAGAAGGCGATCGTGGAGCGCGCCTGGGAAGAGGGTTGGATCCGGCCGGAGCCGCCCGCAACGCGCACAGGTAAGCGCGTCGCCGTGGTGGGTTCGGGTCCCGCAGGCCTTGCCGCCGCGCAGCAGCTGAATCGCGAAGGCCACTGGGTCACCGTCTTCGAAAAGTCCGACCGCATCGGCGGACTTCTGCGCTACGGCATTCCCGATTTTAAAATGGAGAAACACGTTGTCGATCGCCGGCTCGACCAGATGACCGAGGAAGGCGTGGTTTTCCGCACCAGCGCGCACGTTGGTCAAACAGTTTCGGTCGACGAACTGCGGAAGGAATTCCACGCAATCCTGCTGGCTGGCGGCGCGGAAGCTCCGCGCGATTTGAGAGTTCCCGGGCGCGAACTCAAGGGAATCTATTTCGCCATGGAGTTCTTGCCGCAGCAAAACAAAAAAATTGCCGGTGACGAAGTCGCGAATCAAATTCTCGCCACGGACAAGCGCGTGGTGATCATCGGCGGCGGCGACACCGGCGCAGACTGTCTTGGCACCTGCCACCGGCAGATGGCCAAGTCTATTTTGCAATTCGAGATCATGCCAATGCCGCCGCAGGACCGCCATGCGAGCACTCCGTGGCCGCTGTGGCCACTCCAATTGCGCGTCGAGAGTGCGCATGAAGAGGGTGGCCTTCGCGATTGGGCCATCAATACCACGCGGTTCACCGGCGACGAGAACGGCAACGTCAAGCAGCTGCAGGCGATCCGCGTCGGCGCCCCACCGAAGTTCGAGGCCATACCCGGCACCGAAGTTACCATCGAGGCAGACTTGGTTTTGCTGGCGCTGGGTTTCACGGGCCCGGTAAAGCAAGGAATGGTCGAGCAACTCGGCGTACAGCTCGACGCGCGTGGAAATATCGCCACCAACGGAAGCTATATGAGTTCCGTTCCGAGCGTCTTCGCAGCCGGCGACATGCGCCGCGGCCAATCGCTCGTGGTGTGGGCCATCGCAGAAGGACGCAGCGCCGCGCAAGCAGTCGCGGAGTATCTGCGAAGCAACGACGGTGCGAAGTAAAGAACTTAATACCCGCCTCTGAGCTCTTGGAGATTTTTCGCGACAAGCAGGCTAAAGAGACCGAATTTCACCAGGACTCTCCGCTGAACTGACGAACCTAGAAATCTGCGATGCGATTCGGGCTGGCGGTAGTGGGTCAGTTTGAATTTTGACCCCTTGTGTCACGATCAAGAAAATTCAACCTGCCCCGCTACCGGGCTGGCAATCTGGTTGACACCCGCCAGATTCGAGCGGAGAATGGCGTCCGTTTGTCTGCCTTTGATTCGACGGGAAGGCACGGCGCGGCCGCTTCACCTGCTTCAGAATTGATGGATTTTCGACCTTCCCCTGCTTTATCAAGTTGAAAAATCCAGCCTCAGGGCTTGGGTTTCGGACGTTTGTGCGCGTGTAACAAACAAAAGCGCCAAATAATGCCCAGGGAAAAACAAATCCAATGAGCATGACAATTCTCGACTCGCTGGTTCCGGTGTTCTTCGTGTTGGCCCTCGGCTACTTTGCCGGCCTGATGAAGATGGTGGATAACAAAGATGTCTCCTCCATCAACACCATGCTAATGACCTTTGCCTTGCCGGCTGCTCTTTTCGCCGCCATTGCGCGAACATCCGCCAAGGTTCTCGTGCAACAGGACCGCCTGGTATACGCACTCGCTGTTGCGATGGTTTTGATTTATGCAATCACGTGGGTGTTGCAGCGCCGATTGTTCCACCTCAGCCCTGGCGAAGCAGCCGTCCAGTCTCTCACCGTAGCCTTTTCCAACAACGTTGCTGTTGGAATCCCACTTCTGAGCAGCTTCTTTGGCTCGGAAGGACTCGTTGCGGTCGCGGCCGGCATCGGGGTCGGGGCTATTGTGATTTCTCCGGTTACGCTGGTCGTTCTTGAAAGCGGCACGGAGAAAGCCAAAACCATGCCGGCTCGTGAACGTCTTTTGTATGCTACGCTGCAGTCATGCAAACGCCCCATCGTATGGGCGCCAGTGGCCGGCATGATTTTTTCTCTCCTCAGAATTCCTCTGCCGGATCTCCCATACCGGATGCTCAACCTGATCGGCGTGACCACAGCCGGTGTGGCGCTCTTCCTGACGGGCCTGATTCTCTCGGCTCAGCCGTTCCGTCTGGGTGGGAATGCAATCACCGGAGTTATATTAAAGAACATCGTTCAGGTCGCGTTGATGTTTCTGATTGTGCGCATGTTTGGCACCATCCCGCCGGCTACCCGCGAAGCAATCCTGCTCGCCGCCGTACCAGCAGGCTTTTTTGGCACGGTATTCGGAGCAAGATATGGTGTCGCGTCGATCGAAGCCAGCTCGACTTTAATCGCCAGTACCGTCTTCAGCGCAATTACTCTTCCGATCGTCATTTTGCTGACCGCGAGAATGTGAACGCGCGCCCAGATTACCCGGCACTCGATAATTGGAGTCCCGGCAACCTGCGCAGCCGTACCGAAACAACTAGCCCAATCGCGAGGGTCACGCCTATGGCAGCAGCCACTCCAGCCCAGCCCGCGCCGGTCCAAGCCTTTCCCGTGGCGGTTCCCAGAATGCTCGCGCCCGCGTAATAAAAGAACAAATAAAGCGATGAAGCGAGCGCCTTCCCCTCTTTTGCGCGGCGCCCGATCCATGCGCTCGCCACCGTGTGCGCCCCAAAGAATCCGAAGCAGATCACGGCAAGCGAAGCGATCACCATCCACAGCGGCCGCACCAGAGAAATCGCCACTCCTCCCAGCATGATTGCCGTCGTAATCCACAGCACGTTGCGCGATCCGCGCCCAACCAGATTACCTGCCCACGCCGAACTTGCGGTGCCAAACACATATACGAGAAAGATCACGCCAACCACAGTCTGGCTCAGCAAGTAGGGCCGGGCCATCAAGCGAAACGTGATGTAATTGAACAGCGAAACCTGGCTTCCCATCAGCAGGAATCCCATCACGTAAAGCCGCAGCAACCCGCTGTCCTTCAAGTGGCCCACGCCGGTCGCCACGAGTTCTCGAAGGCTCGGCTCGTGTGGCCGGAATTGCCGCGACGCCGGCAGCAACAGCCAGAACAGGACGCTCAAAACCAGCGATATGCCGCCAATCGTTCCCAAGGCCCACCTCCACGACCCCACATCGGATAAGAAGGCCGCCAGCAACCGGCCCGTCATCCCTCCAATTCCCGTGCCCCCAATGTACAGTCCCATCGCTAGGCCACCTGCCCTGGGATTGAATTCCTCGCTCACGTAGGCCATCGCCACAGCCGGCAGTCCGCTGAGCGCCAAGCCCGCTAGGCCGCGCGCAATTAGAAACTCGGGCCACGTGGTCGCGATCGCGCTTGCCAGCGTCAACACCGCCGCAATCACCAGCGACCAGCACATGATGTGTTTTCGCCCGGAGACTTCCGAAACGCTGCTCGCCAGGATGATGCCGATGCCCAGCGCAGCCGTCGGAATGGAAAGCGCCAGGCTGCTGGCCGTCGGAGTGACGCGAAATCTCTCGGCTAGCACGGGCAGCAGCGGCTGCACGCAGTAGAGCATCGCAAACGTCGCGAAAGCCGCGGAAAAAAGGGCAATGTTGGCACGCCAGAAAGTTTCGGTGCCCGCGTCGATGAATGAGGAGCCCGCGGTGTCGGTGGTTGCCAATGTTGGCGCCTAGGCGAGAACCGATTGCGACGGAGAGTTGCGATCCGCGGCGATCATGCCTTTGTGTTTCTCATCTCTTTCGGCCAAATGCCGTTTTTGCCCGCGGACAGGATGCCGTTGGGATCGAGCGCATCCTTGATCGTCTCATTCAGCCGCAACAGCGAATGATTATTGAACGAGTACGCATTTGCCACATCGCTCATGAACGCCGTGTGCGTGCGGTACTCGCCCCAACCGTGCTCGGCCGATTCCTTCACCAGCCTTTTGAAAATCTCGCGATTCCTGCGATTCTTCTCCACGTCGTGCTCGATCGGAAAAAAATAGATGATCACAAACGCTCGCGCGAAAAAGTTCCACACCGGAAATCCGGGTGGCGCGCCGCTCTCTGAAGCTAGATCCTTATGCACTTGGTCGAACACGCTTTGTGCTTCCAGCACGGCTTCGCCGGTCATCGGGATGATCGGCGAAAACCACATGTGTCCCTGGCTGAACGGTCCACCGATCGAAAACGTCTGCAGGCTGGGCACCCCGAATGGCACCGGATTCACGATTTTCGCAAGTTGATCGGCGCTCAGTGGGAAGCGATATGAGGCACCGTCTTGAAATCTGGCGGCGGGAATTGCCGAAAACTTTTCCTTCGCGTACTCCCATTGCGCCGCAACCACCTTCGCCGGTCCATAGAAGGGCAAGGACACGCTCCAATACGGAATGTTTTTCTCTGCCGCATATCTTTCCACATCCTCGCGTGGACCCTTCGCTCGCAGCGCAGCCAACTGCGGATCGCGCGAATACGTAAGAGGGCTCACCACGGTCGTCGTGGCCTGGACCTGTCCTGAGTTCATCAGGTTCGCGAAAATCTCGACCAACGGAAAAAGGTCGTCGTGCCTTGCCACGGTCACGCTGCCTGAAAGAAACGCTTCCGGCTCGGGGTAAAGCCAGAAACCCATCTTCGTCACTACGCCGAAATTCGACTGCGAAAAAATTCCATCCACGTACGGGCCAAACCCATATTTGTACTGCTGCCACGTTTTCGAATTGGGCAGCGCGCCCATTCCGGTGCGAACCAGTTCGCCATTGGCGAGGACCACTTCCATTCCGCAATGCGCGTCGAAATGATCGCGCATCGGGGTGTATCCGCCGCCACGCTCCAGCGCGTTGCCCACCAAACTTCCCCACCCGGGATCGGGAGGATCGATCCAAACTTTCAGCCCTTTGTCCTGGATGTAGCGATACAGATCGAAGTAGCTGACGCCCGGCTCGACCAGGGCGTAATGATTTTTGTCGTTCACCTCAATCACGCGATCCATCCGCTTTAAGTCGAGCACCATGCTCCCTGAAAGCAGCGGAGCCGCGCCGCCGTAACCTAGATTCTTGCCGGTCGAAATCGTCCACAGTGGAATCTTGTAGGTATTTGCAATTCGAACCACTTTTTGCACTTCTTCGACGTTGTTCGGGGCCACTGCTGCGCAGGGAATCGGCTCTTCGCTCTCATGCCAAAATGGCGAATAGGAGTCGCGGTAGAGGTCCACGTCCGCATCGCTCGTGAACACCCACTCCTTGCCCACGGCCTCGGCAAACTGTTTCAATGCATCCGAAAAGTCGCTGCTGCTAACCCCAGGCGGCAATCTCATCCCGCACCCCTCTGAATCCTGCGGCGCGATGGAGCGCAGCGAATCGCTGCGTCGCTCCAGCCAGCCGTTTTCCGACCCGGCATTGTACCGCCGATAATCCGTTCTCAAGGACAGGAAACGATGCCTCGCGGAGGGCTTTCGCAGTGAAGCTCGATGTCGCGCCTAGTCAAATCCACCAGCCGAAGGTTCAAGCGTAGAGCCGGTTTACCCTGACAGAGGAAGGGGCTACCATTAGCGGCACGAAGAGTCGCCCAAAACGAGTATCGACAGGTCCTAGCAATGCGCACACACTCATCGAAAGTCCAGAGTATACGGCGTGACGGTTCGGGCGCGCTCGGACCCAGCATCGGCGAGCGCATGGCGGCCGGGAAAGCTCTGCGCGAGAGAGTTCCTCGAGCCACGCACGCCAAGTGGTCCACGTTCGCCAACCGGCCCGATCCGATCGAAGTGTTGAAGCATTCGGACCGCGGGAGGCTCGCCGAGCTGTTGCCGGTGCGGTACGGACGGATGCGGCAGTCTCCCTTTGCATTCTTCCGCGGCTCCGCGGCGCTGATGGCGCTGGACCTGGCGAAGACGCCCACGACAGGCGTTCGCGCCCAGGCTTGCGGCGATTGCCACGCGGCCAATTTCGGCGGCTTCGCAAGTCCGGAGCGGCAGCTCCTGTTCGATATCAACGACTTCGACGAAACGCTGCGCGCGCCATGGGAATGGGACGTCAAGCGGCTTGCAGCCAGCGTGGTGCTGGCTTCGCGAGAAATAGGCCTTGGCGCAGCACGCAGCACGGAAGCGGCGGCTCTAATGGTCGAGTCGTATCGCGAGCATATGCACAAGTATGCCGAAATGCGGGCGCTCGAGGTGTGGTATTCGCACATGGACGCCGAGGTGTTCGTCAAGGAAGCAAAAACGAAAGCGGCAAAGGAGCGCTGGGACCAAATCGAGAAAAAAGCGCGCCTTCAGACAGCGGAACACATCTTTCCGAAAATGGCGGATGTGGTCAATGGACGCACGCGCATCGTGGACCACCCTCCGCTGGTCTATCACCCGCGTGGCGACTTTATGCGGAAGCACGTTACCGATATGTTCCACGAATATCGAGAGACGCTCCCCGAAGAACGCCGTGTGATTCTCGACCGGTATCACATCGTCGACGTGGCGCGGAAGGTTGTGGGGGTAGGCAGCGTGGGGACGCGCTGCGCGGTAGCGTTGCTAATGGCGGGCGAGCACGACCCAATGCTGTTGCAATTCAAGGAGGCACTGCCATCCGTCCTCGAGCCGTACGCCGGTAAGAGCCGCTACAAAAATCACGGGGAGCGCGTGGTGACGGGCCAGCGAATGCTGCAATCCGCTAGCGATGTATTTCTCGGCTGGACGCGAGACACCGATGGCCACGACTACTACTTCCGCCAACTTCGCGACATGAAAATGAAAATCGACGTTGACGGCATGACGAAAGGCGACTGGCTCGAATACGTGGGAGTTTGCGCATGGGCGCTCGCGCGGGCCCACGCGCGAACCGGAGACGCCCCAATGATCGCCGGTTATATGGGACGAAACGATAAATTTGACACCGCAATCGCGAAGTTCGCCGGTGCCTACGCGGAACAAACCGATCGCGATTACGAGCGCTTGCGGAAAGCCGTTCGCGCCGGCACGGTGAAAGCAACCGCGCATGCCGCGTAGGTGATGGGGCGATTGTCCTCCGCCGACAAAGCGAGCGGATCAGGATTGAAAGGCTTACTTTTTGTCCGGGCTCGAAGCAGCCCTGTTCAACGTCGAAATTGCCTCCCACAAAAACGCGTGCGCTTCGAGTAGCAGTGCATTCTTGGGATGGTCCTCCATTCTGACGACCGCCAGCAGTTCAGCCTCCGCCTGTTTCAGGTGGTTCAGCGCCTTCCGGACGCCGATGTTCGGATCTGGGCCCTTCGGTTGAATGGTCATGGATTGGCCGGAACCCGTTCATCGGGTTCACCCATAAAGGGCCGGTAGCGACCCGTTTGATTGGTCCCGACTCCAAAATTTTCTGGCCGACTCAGCAGCCTCAAAACCGCCAGAAGACAAGCGCATACCTGCAGGGCGAACTTTCAGCTCCGGTGGCGAAGGAATAGAGAAACTCACCGCTGTTTGAGAAACAGGAAACAAAGGAAAATCCAGGCTTGAACCGTGCCGCGATCGGCCCTAATGTCTATTCCGTCGTGTCGGCATTCGTCGCCCGACGCGTTCACCAGGACAACAGCAACATCTCACCGCTGTCATAGGCGCGTCATGTGCGGTCTTGACATGCAAGGCATTACAGCTGAATGTACTGGTCGGCAAAATGGATCCAAGAGGCCCGGCGTCGAGCGTCGCCGGACGTGATCGTTGTACTCGTAAATTTTTAGCCGTGGAGTGCACCATGAAGCAAAGTCGCCGGCATCTCGCAATCAGCGTCATAGTTGGGTTGGGTTTGGCGGCCGTGGCAATCACGATTGCGGCCCCCAGAACGAAAATCCACGCACAGAATCATCTGCGAATTTCGCTGACCACCGATTGGAGCCACGCGCACATGATATTCACGGCTCCGAATTCGATCACAACGGCTTGGCGCCTCCAGGGAATATCTCGATACCAGCAGCAATGGTTCCGCAGGTATGGAGTGGGCGGGAGTCCCGATGTAGTCGCTGCCGACCACAGCCTGGGCGAACATACCGACATAGTCGGCCCCGACCGTGTTCTTGGCGAGTTGAATGAGCAGAATGGTCAGCAGTTGCGTCCGGACTGGGGTCAGTCGCTGCCCGCGCTTCCGGCGGCGACATCAACCGCCCCAGGAGAGGAAATTTTCCCCGCAAAGTTCTCATTCGATATCACCGCGCCGCCAAGCTGCGCAAACGACTTCGTTGTTTATCCGACCGGCACTCCGGGTTCGGCGACGACGATTAAAGCAAGCGCCACGGGATTCTTTTCTGCAAGGGCGGGCAACGGATCGACCGTCACGATCACCAACGGCACGGACACTTTGGTCATGACGGCTGGGACTGCGGCGGGACACACTGGAATAGGCGCCGGTACGTTCGCGAGGAGCGGAAATACCACGAATCAGGCGACAGATCTCGCGAATGGAATCAATTTCGCGGGCAACGGCAGTTTCGTGGGCGTTTCGGCAACATCCGCTGGATCAACGGTGACGATTACAGCGACCACCGGAGGCTCCGCAGGAAACTCGATCACCGTGACAGATACGGCGGCAAGCAATTTCACTTGGAATGCAACGAATGGCCCTCTGAACCTGGAGGGCGGGGCCGACGGCACCGCCAGCATTATGGCATTGAACAATCTCTATGCGGGAACAGGCGGAAGTTGCGCATCCGGGCCAACAACTTACTGGACCTACGACACCGGCGGCACGGTCGTAACCTCTCCGGTGTTTTCTCCCGACGGCTCGCAGGTGGCGTTCGTGCAAACTGTCGGCACAGTGGCTAATTTGGTTGTTCTAAAATGGGCGGAATCGACGTCGTTCGTGACGCTCACCAGCGACTCCTCATTTCCGAATTGCACAGCGCCATGCATGATCAGCATCCCCTTCAGCAATGGCGCGAACGATACGATGTCGTCGCCCTTTTACGCCTATGGCTCGGAAGTGGTTTACGTCGGCGACAATGCGGGCGTGCTGCACAAGTTTTCTAACGTCTTCAACCAAGGCACCGCTCCAGCCGAAGTCACAACTTCATGGCCGATCACTGTGCACAGCGGCGTCGATCTGACCGGTCCGATTTTTGACGTCGGATCGGGAAACGTTTTCGTGGCTGACGCCGACGGAACGGTTTCCTACGTGCGAGAGACGACCAGTTCGTCCACAATCGGCGGCGCATGCGCCGGTTCCGGCGCGGCACCTTGCCTTGGTACGCCGCAAGTGGCATTGGGCGGAACGATCGTCGATCCACCTATTGTGGATGGAACGAACGAAACGGTATTTGCGTTCGTTGGCGGTGGATCGAAGGACGTCGTATGGCAGGGGGATACGGCTCTGACGGAACTGTCGTCCATCACCTTTACAGGTAGCACGGGTAATGTCGAAATGCGAGCCGGAAATTTTGATAACGACTATTTCACGGGCGTCCAGGGCAGCGGCACCGGCAAACTATATTTCTGTGCGATCACCAGTGCCGCCAACGAGTTGGGGCTATTTCGAGTCAGCTTCGGCACCGCATTGCACGGAGAATGGGGCACGATCAACGTAATGAAGACGGCTGTGGATGGTCCCAGTGGAGGCGGCGCCGGCACTTCTTTACGGCTGGTGAACGCGGCTAAAACCGAAGCGTCCGCCCTGACCACCGTCTTCAACACTGCGTCCGGCATCGACTGGTTGTTCTTATCCGTTGGAAATAGCGCCCGCATACCCACTGCCTGTTCGGGTGTTGCGGAGGGCTGCATCATGTCGTTCCAGCTTTCGGAGACCGGCAGATGGCCGCCGACCACTGCATTCGACGGTGTGGCTCTACAGACCGGGCCGACATATGCGACTGGAACCTTCGCCGGTGACACTGCTTCTGCGACGGGACCGATGGTGATCGACAACATTGCAGCAGCCACGGGCACCGGAAACGAGCAATTCTCGAACATCTACTTCCTGTGGTTAACCAACGCCAGCAACACTCAGAATACCGATACATCTACGTTCGGCATGTGCAACGGTATCGTTGTGACAGGTGGATGCGCCGTGAAGCTGACGCAAGCGAACCTTGAATAGTCCGCTTTGCAGCACAAACTTCGGCTCGATGACGCCAATCATCGGCGCCGCGGTTACGGCGTCACTTGTGCCAGAATCGCTCGATTTCTTCGAGCGTGCG
>JASHRI010000227.1 GCA_030037435.1 Candidatus Acidiferrales bacterium
TTGACGTTCCCACCTGTGTTGTGGATTTCAATGTCGCCGCCATCCGTGCGAGCTTCCACATTGCCCGTCACACCCGCGATCTGAATGTCGCCGTAGTTTGTGATTGCCGAGAGGCTCACGTCCTTTGGGACTTCGATATCCAGGTCGACGCGCACCATACCGCGCCTGCCGGTCTCCACGGTATGTATCCAATATCCGCCAGCCGTCCGATCGACTTTCACCTGAGTGCGATCCAGCTCTTCGTCAGCGGTGGATTCGGTGTCTGCGTGCGCTGTCTCGTTTGCGTTCACGGACAAATCGGTTCCCGGAGCGGTGTGCACCGTGATATTTCCGCCGGGGATTTCGATCGTTACATGCGAGCCGGCGGAAATCGTCTGCGGGTTCACGGTCTGGCTGCGGGAATAAGGCTGGCCAAACATCGACGCGTCGACATCCGGAAAGTGTTCGCGAGCCCAATCTCGAAAGCCAAACACGCAGAGGACAATCGCCAAGATGACCAATAACACGGCCTCGCCGCCGGAAAGCATCGGGGGGCGCGTTTCGCTGGCGTGACGCGCCGCGAGTTGATCCACCAGCTTGGCGATGCCCCAGATCACGAGCAGCACGGGCCAGTAGAGGCGGATCAAATGCCCCAGCCCCAGCGCCGGGTCGTAGCGATCGAGCAGGAAAATGACGCCGAGCAGGATCAGCAGCAATCCCGCAAAGATCGAGCTGCGACGCTGCCTGCCGTTGGTCATGTCTGATTCAGGCTCCCGTATGGCCTTCGGGCGAAGCCATCGATTCGGCGAAGAGCACGACTCCTATCACGATCAGCAGCAAAGGCCACAAGTCGCCAAAAGAGAAACGCGTGAATTCGGTTAGTAGAAAAATCACGCCGGCGGCGATCAGCAGCACCGGCCCCAGCAGGCTTCTTACCCGGCAACGCGCGCACGCGCACCGTATTTTTTGCAGTTCGGTCACAGTCCGCATCCCCTAGGTTTTGAATCGATCCATCAAGATCCACACGCCGAGCACGATCAACGCAAAGGGCCAGCCCCGAGCGATCCAATCCCATCGCAGCAGGCCAAAATTGCCGAGAAGAAGGAGCACACCGAGCCCGATCAGAATCATCGCGCCGACCGGCTTGTGCGTTCCCGCCACTAATGGCTCGCCTGTTGGTAGCCCGGCGCGGCGCGCCTTTGCCGTTCGGTACGCCTCAATCGGCATGTAGAAGTAAAAGCATCCCAGCGCGATTCCGAGAAACGCGTCGTATCCCGGAGAAAGGTCGTTGCTCAACGCCGCGATGATTCCCGCGAAGATCACCACGTAAATCAACGCCTTGATGTATTCGCCGTTGTAAACCGCGCCCAGGCCCGGCATGAAGCCCAACGCCAGCGCCGTCCCAGGGCTCGTGTCCGCCGCGTGTGTGGCGGCTGGCGGTGCCGCCACCAATCCCGCCAGACACGTCTCGCAATAGAGCGCGCCTCGCACGTCTCGCGTGCAGGCGGGGCAAAGCGGTTTGCCGCAATTGCGGCAGTATCCCGTGGCGTCTACATCGGCGTGCACGGCACATTTCATGGAAGGCTCCTCAACGTGGCACTCGGTTGTTCGTCTGTCGAATCCATGTTCTCAACCATCGCCAATTCTGCGTTACGAATTGCCGGAAAGTTGTTGCGTCGCGGCATTGTCTGCGTTTTTTCGCGCGGATTCGGCCCCACCGGATGCGATTCCTGCTCCGGTGTCTGTCTCTGCTCCGGCTCGGCGTTTGGAGGCGCCACTGGCGGCGCTGCCGCTTGGGGCTGGGCCATGAGCGCCTCGATCTCATACACCACTCGCAAATCGTTCACGAATTTCGCGGTGTGCGCGTACGCGAGGTGCACTTGCCGGTTGCCGGCGCGCAGCACGTTCAATGGATTCAACTGCGCGACCTTCGATCCGCCCGGCGCTGCGCTGACCGCGTGCAGCACGATCACCAGCGTGGCAAGCGCGGTGGCAATTCCCATCGCAACTCGCGGCTGCCACACGGCTGGCGCCCATCGCGGCCACCAAGCCCACCCTCGCCAACCCTGCTTCGCGCCTCCGAACTCAGCTCGCGTCGCCGTCAGAATTCTTGCGGCCAATTGCAGCGGCATTGGCAGGGGCTCGAGTGCGTGCATTTGGCCCAACAGCCCGTCCACTTGCGCCACCATCTGCGAGCAGTGCGCGCATCCGGCCCGGTGCGCGGAGAAAGCCGCTTGCTCGTCGGCCAGAAGCGTACCTTCGAGGAAATCGCTCAGCCGTTCTTCCACAAGTGTGCAGTTCCAGTCCATCGAAATTCGCCGGTCCTTACGCCGGCCGCACTCCCATTTGTTTTAAGATCCCCGCCAGTTCAATTCGCCCGCGATTGATGCGGGACTTCACCGTTCCTTCGGGAACGCGCAGCACAGTCTGAATCTCGCGATAGTCGAGACCCTGCAAATCTCGCAGGATCACCGCTTCGCGCAGTTCCGGCGAAAGCCGCGCCAGCCCGCGCTGCAATTGCGCGCTCAGCTCCGCAGCCTCCGCTTGGCGATCAGGCGCTCGCACCTGCGACGGCTTGTCCTCTACCACGGGCAGGACGTCGTCGATCGAGTCCGTCATTCGATCGTGCCGCGTGCGGCGGTGATGATCGACTAGCAGATTGCGCGTCACGCTCGTCAGCCAGGTCGCAAATGCCCCGTATTGCGATTGGTAGCTTCCGATCGTCCGGTACACGCGCAGAAGGACCTCCTGGGTCAGATCCTCGGCTACTGTCGAGTTGCCGGTGAACCGGTAGCACAGGTTATACACGCGACGCGTATGCCGGCGCACAAGTTCCTCCCAGGCTGGCCCGTGGCCCCGAACACATAATTCGACCAATTGGGCGTCGGGTTCCAATCGTTTTCAGCCTCGCATCCCGCATTGCCTTTCGGCCTCATTAATGGAACGTAAATTCAGGCCGAAATGTTCCCAGTGGCAGGCCCCCGCGCCTCGTATCCGGAGCAGTGCAGCACCGGAAGGCGCGGATATTTCGGGAATGCCGGATCGCTGGCCGCCAGTCCGCAAAGATAGAACACCGTCCCGCGGTCCGACTCGATTCGCCTTGCGTGCTTGCAATCCGCGCACAACCCTGCCCGATCCCGCTCCGCGCCTTGCGAGTCTGGCTGCTTCACGCCGCGAGCTTAACACCGATTGCCAGTTCTCTATGTTGCGCCTGGCACCTGCGCCCGCAAATTGGTCAGCCGGGCCGCCTGAATCGCGCTATAAGCATAGAGAGGAGTATTTTATGAGTCCCAACGATCGCCGCGAATCCCAGGCTCTGCGGTCAACCACCAAGGTTCTCACCGAGGGCTTCGATCCCAGTCTTTCAGTCGGCTCGGCGCGCCCGGCCGTCTTTCGGAGCTCGACTTATGTGTTTTCCAGCCCGGAAGCGGCGGAGCGTGCGTTCGACGTAAGTTCTGGGCGCGCCAAAGTGGCCGAAGGCGAGACGGTCGACCTGATCTACTCGCGATTCAATCATCCGAACGCCGAAATCCTGGAAGACCAGATCGTGAACCTTGAGGACGGCGCCGCGGCCGCTCTTGCCTTCAATTCCGGCATGGCCGCCATCATGACCTCACTGGTCGCTTTTCTCCAACCGGGGCAATGCATCATCTATACCATCCCGATCTACGGCGGCACGGAGCATTTGATTCAGGACTATCTCGCGAAATGGGGCATTTCGGGAATTCCGGTGCATTCGGGACGCGCCGATCTGCTCGACTCCGCGATTGGCTCCGCAAAAAATCTCGGCGCGGTGCTTCTGGAAACGCCCGCGAATCCCACGTTGGTGATGACCGACATTCGCCGCGCGTGCCAGGCCGTCGCGGCACGCAAGCTCGCGGTCGGTGAATCGCGGCCGCTGGTGATGGTCGATAACACTCTGCTCGGGCCATCGTTTCAGCATCCACTGACGCTTGGCGCCGACCTGGTGCTCTATTCCGGCACGAAATATCTTTCGGGTTTCAGCGACATGCTGGCAGGAGTGGTGCTGAGCGGCGATCCCGAATTGATGCGCAAAATTCGTTCGCTGCGCGGTTCTTTTGGAAATATTTTGCAGCCCGACGAATGCTGGATGCTTTCAGGCCGGTTGCCCACGGTGCGCTTGCGCATGAACCGCGCGAGCAAGAACGCTCAGCGCATCGCCGAGCCTCTGGCGCAGCATCCCAAGGTGAAGCGCGTCCTATATCCCACGCTTTTCAC
>JASHRI010000228.1 GCA_030037435.1 Candidatus Acidiferrales bacterium
CTTGATCGCCACATCGTTGCCCAGAATGATGCTCAAACTGTTGAGGTTGCCTGCTTCGTGGGACACAGAGATCGCCCTCCAGTTGCGGTATCCTGGCGGAATTTTGGTCACGTAGATCGGGGCAGTGTCATCGCCCGCCCGTCCAGACGCAGGGGCTACCGAGATGACGACAACGGCCAACGTTGTAACTGAAACCAGTAAGAAGATGATTCGCTTCATGAGGATCTCCTTTGGACCAGCGCGCAGCCTAGACGGTGTAAGTTCTCGCGGCCGCGATCCGGGTTTCGTGAGAGCGCGGTTTTGGGCCGAGCCTCACGTTTTAACTCTTGCTACGGAATTGAGCGATTACTTGGTCGGCTTGTTTTGAATGGACGACTCGTCCGCAAATCCTGCGGATTTTCAGTGGCTATCGTCGGGGGGTTGGGTTGGCGGTTACGCTATTCCGGGTCTAACAACCCGAAGGAGTTTGGCACTCGCCGAACACTTACGTCGGCTCGTCCTGCGGTTTTGGTTTTGTAGCTCGGAATAGGATACGAGTCAACCAGATTCAAATGAAATCAGCGCCCGCGAATTTCTACGCGGACGCGGGTTTGCTCTTCGCTCGCATCGATTTCGCCAGGTCGGCCGAGGACGCTCCTTCGAGCGACAGTCCGTAGCCTACTTCGCGAACGATGCGCTCCTTCAGAGGTTGAATGAAGTGCACGCGTGTGTTTCGGCGCGTCACCTCCGGAGCCTTCAAATATAGCTCGGCCAATTCCCGCGCCCGGCTAAGTGCCTTTCCGTTCGGCACCACCTCGGCAACCACTCCCCATTCATGTGCCGTGCGCGCGGTCAGCGGTCGTGGGTTGAGCAGAAAGGCCTCGGCGCGTCCTGCTCCGGCGCGATAACTCCACGTCGTAAATATTCCGTCACCGGGTGCAACACCGGCAGCGAAGTGCGCCACATCCTGGAAAGTTGCGCCCTCCGCCGCCACAATTACGCTGGCAAGTAGGGCGTAGTCGGAGTGCACGTGGGCGCGTCCTTCGATGGCCGCGATCACCGGCACGCGTATGTTGGCTATATTTTCTAAAACCTGAACGCCTTCATCATGAACTTGGCTCCAAACGCCGGGATCGGTGACGTCACCAAACGATGACCAATCGACATTCGTAATGAACTCCCCGCCTGCGCCCGTCAGAATTACGATCTTGTTGGCTCGATCCTGTGAAATGCGGTAGAAGGCCTCGACAAACTCGGTGTGAGCCTGCGCGCTCATAACGAATGCCCCGCCATTGTTGTGGAATTCAGCAACCAGCACACCATTCGCATCTCGCGTCAGCCTTACGTTGTCAAAGACAGAAAAATAGTCACTTTGAAGTCGCATCGTACCTATACTCCTCTCCTCTTCGTTTTTTTTTGGCCCCGACATGCGGCCAGCAGCTCCACGTGGAAGAGCTTAGGCCGGCTGCTGCATCGCTCTTGGCAAAACGCTTGCCAGCAGGAAGACTAACCCCTCCGCAACTGTGGGATGCGTGAAAATCGCGTCGCGAAGCACGGTGTAAGGCAGGCTCCCTAACATGGCTGTCTGAGCGGCCGCCATCATCTCGCTTGCCTCCGCACCAAACGCCGTGAATCCCAGGATGCGGTCGCTTTGCGCATCGATGAGCATTTTCACGAAACCGCGGGTTTCACCGATAGCGACAGCTCGCAGTACCGCCTCCATGGGCAGCTTTGCCAGGCGATATCCGATGCCGCGCTTCTTCGCTTCCATTTCATTCAAGCCCACTCGCGCCAGCTCCGGATCGGTGAACATGCAGAAGGGTATCAGGCGGTCGCGCGTTGTGCGATTGCCGCCGCTTAGATTTTCACGGACCACCCTGAAATCGTCGAACGCCACGTGCGTAAACTGCGGGCTGCCTGCGCAATCGCCCATCGCCCAAACGTCTGGAGCGGTGGTCTCCAATCGCTCGTTGACTTTGATATAGCCGCGCGCGTCGAGTTCGATTCCTGCCGTTTCCAGCCCGATCCCCTGCGTGTTCGGCGTTCGGCCCGTAGCGACCAGCAAATCGGTACCCTCAATCGCCTGTTGCCCGTGTCCGTTTTCGACAAGGGCTCGCACCTTCTGACCAGACAATCCTTCCACCTTCTGCACGCGGGTATTGAGCATCACTTCGATTCCCTCGCTTGCGAAATTATCCTGAATCGCCTGCGCAACATCGGCATCTTCAGCGGCTGCAAGTTGCCTGCCGCGCTCGATCACTGCCACCTCGGACCCGAAACGCCGCAGGGCTTGCGCGAGTTCGAGGCCCACATAGCCTCCGCCGAGCACGATCACGCGTCCCGGCAAACGATCGAGCTCCAGCGCTTCCACGTGAGTCATCGGTTTTGCAGTCGCAAGGCCGGGAATATCAGGAATAGCGGAGCGCGATCCGATATCGAGAAAGATACGGTCGCCCCTAATCGTACGGCGGCCGCCATCGTTCAGGTGCACTTCTACGGTTTTCGGAGCGACAAACCGCGCTTCTCCCCGGATCAATTCCGCCCCGGTCGACTTGAAACGATTCAGATGGCCCTCGACCTCGGCTCCACCATTTTCCGCTTGCGGTTCAGCACGCATGCCGTATTCCGCGCCGTGACGAGCGAACCAATTCGCCTTCGCGCTACGAATCACGTTCTTGCTAGGCAAGCACGCAATGTTCGGACATGACCCGCCGATGTATTTCCGTTCCACCACTGCCGTGCGATGGCCCGCTTCCGCCATGTTCCACGTCAGATGTTTCCCGGACTCCCCACTCCCGATCACAAGAATTTCGTAGCGCTCTACGTCAGACATCGCTCACCTCTCTGTATCTCAAACGGCGGTGCGTCCGCCATCGACGGCGAGTTTTGCGCCGTGAATGAAGCTCGAATGGTCCGTAGCCAGAAACACAATCGCTTCGGCGATCTCGTCCGCTGTCGCCGGGCGTCCCGCGGGTGCCTGTTTAGCGAGTTGCTCGAGACCCTCGCCCATCGCATCCGTGCCTTCCGTGCGCGTAGGTCCGGGGCTCACGGCGTTCACGCGAACCCCACTCGGCCCATATTCGGCTGCCCACGACTTCGTCAATAAATTTATCGCCGCCTTGCTCGATCCGTAGAGGCTCATGCCTGACACGCCATAGTCGGCAACCATCGTCGAAACATTGACGATGGCTCCTTTTCCCCTCTTCGCCATCAGCGGAGCAAGCTCTGCGACCAGGAAGTATGGTGCCTTGACGTTGAGCGAATACACTCTGTCGAAATCTTCTTCCTTGGTTTTGTCGGTCGGGCCAAACGGAAAGATCCCCACGTTGTTGATTAGGATATCGACGTGCCCGCCGCCGAGTTCCAGCGCTTTCTTTGCCACTTCGCGCGCGCTCGACGCATCCCGAAGGTCAGAAGCGATAAAATCCGCTTTACCTCCAGCTGAACGGATTTCAGCGACCGTCTTGTCGCCGCGTTCCCGCTCACGCCCCGCGACCAAGACGTG
>JASHRI010000229.1 GCA_030037435.1 Candidatus Acidiferrales bacterium
GCCATCCGAGATTTTCGCCAGACGGGACCATGATTGCTTTTGAAAATCATCCGGATGTCACCGGGGACATGGGCACAGTCGATACGGTCGATCTAAATGGGAAGCATACTGTCCTTTCGCAGGGCTGGGTGAGCATCGAAGGATTGGCATGGAATCCAAACGGGAAAGAGGTGTGGTTTGCGGCAAATTCGCCGAACTCAGGCTGGGCCGACACCGTTTTTGCAGTGACGCTTTCAGGAAAATTGAGAACCGTGCTGACTTTTCCGAATGCGCGTTTGCACGATATAGCAAGCGATGGGCGCGTGCTGCTGAGCCGGGAGGACTGGCGCGAACAACTTGTGGGCTTTTTTCCAGGGGACAAGCAGGAGCATTTCTATTCGTGGCTGGACAATACCAATCCCACCGGAATTTCTTCGGACGGCCGAACGATCAGCTTCAACGAGCAGGGCGAGATTTGGTACATCGCGAAGGACAACCAGGGCTACTACCGGTCGACAGACGGCTCGGCGGCCGTGAGCGTCGGGCCAGGCACGCCGACCATATCGCCCGACGGCAAATGGTTGCTGACGACCAGCATGGCATCTCAAAAGTTGCAGATTCAGCCTATAGGCGTAGGCCAACCCATGGAATTGCAAACGCCGGGCTTGGTCCAGTTTAGCGATGCGACGTGGTCAGACGATGGACGCTATGTGGCCTATGAGGGGAAAACCACACAAGGCGATTGGAACGCTTACGTGCAGGCTGTCGCGGGCGGACCTCCGAAGCTGGTGAAGACCGAAGGTCGACGCTCGTTTCCTGAGCTTTCAGCGGATGGAAGCATGCTGGCGCTGCGAAAAGATAGTGGCGGCATCTTGCTATACCACTTGAACGGAGAGGCGAGCGCGCCCGTTGCCGTGCAAGGCGCGGAGCCGTCGGAATACCCGGTGCGCTTTGCGGACGGCGGAAAATCTCTGCTGGTGACGAGCGTGAACGGGCAAGAGCTGGTGGCTACGTTGATCGATCTGGCGAACGGCCATCGCACGATGTGGAAGCGGTTTGCGGATAAGGCCCGGCCGGGGCTGGGCGCGTTAATGGTCGTCACGCCGGACCTGAAGTATTACGCCTACGCTGCTTCGAACTGTTCCGCGGATCTCTACGTGGTGAGCAACCTGCGCTGAATCAGAGGCCTCCGGCCCATCGGCGAACTTTGCACGCGAAGAAAATTTGCGGCGGGAGCGATCAGCAACGCTTCGCGGGGAGCCTTGAAGCATTGCCGTTAGGTGTAAATCCGGCGAAGGTTACGTGCTTTGCTGTATTGTTGGCGCTCAATCCTGCTTCGATACTTCTTTCCGTAGTTCAATCTCTCCTGAAAGACAGGTAGGTGATTCCATGTCTAGCCCAACACGCGCCACGCAAGGCATTTCGCCTTCGCGGAAACCGGAAATCGTTCGAGAGGACGCGAAGACGGAATTTCTTGACGAATTCAGAAGCCTTGTGTCTAGGCGAGCTTACGACCTGTTCGAGCGGTTCGGGCGGTCGGATGGAAACGACGTGTCGCACTGGCTGCAAGCCGAAAATGAACTAGTAACCACCCTTCCAGAGGTTAAGGATGCAGGTGGGTCCTATAAGGTGAACGTGTCGATCCCCGGGATGGCGGCAGACAAAATCAAGGTATACGCTAGCGAAGAGCGGGCCCTCATCTCCGCCGAAGATAGCTCCAAGACCGCGGACGGCGCCACTGAAGAGCGCCAATCGTATTACATGGTCCGGTGGCCGGAGACCGTCGACCCGGATACATTCAACGCGCAAATCGAGAACGGAAGGCTGACGTTGACGGCGCAGAAAGCGAAAGGGACGGAAGGCAGCAGCGCATCACGGCAATTCTAGAATGGCACGATACGAGCCACGGCTCAGCCGCAGGGAACCGAACGCCTAACTCGCACAGCTCACGCTCCTCCCATGTTGGACTCTATGCCGAATTTCGGCGCGATACCCTTCTCCGATCAGCGCTGCCGGTTCGTATTGTGGGCACCGGAAAAACGAGGCCTGTCGGTCGTTCTCTGCAAGAACCAAGACGTGGTGCCGATGGAAATGCACTGGGGCCTCCACGTGGCTGAGAGCGAGGCGGCGGACGGAACGCGATACGTG
Source organism: Candidatus Acidiferrales bacterium (assembly GCA_030037435.1). Lineage (GTDB taxonomy): Bacteria > Acidobacteriota > Terriglobia > Acidiferrales > UBA7541 > Palsa-295. Next base: position 2,128 of record JASHRI010000229.1, read on the forward strand.
TTTCGGATGCCGGGCGGGCTCGAATTTCCCGATCCGGCATCCCGCTTTCAACCCGACGGTGTTCACGGCGCATCCGCGGTGGTGTGCACCAAAAACTTCGAGTGGACCGACGGGAACTTCCGCGCGCATTCCCTGCCTGAACTGGTGATCTACGAGCTGCACATCGGAACGTTCACGGCGGAAGGCACGTTTGAGGCAGCAATTTCACGCCTTGACGCGCTGGCAGAACTGGGCATCACGGCAATCGAAGTGATGCCTGTGGCGCAGTTTCCGGGAACGCGGAATTGGGGGTACGACGGAGTCTTCCCGTTCGCGGCACAAAATTCCTATGGAGGACCCGCCGGCCTGCAGCGGCTGGTGGACGCGGCGCACGCGCGAAAACTATCTGTGATTTTGGATGTGGTCTACAACCACCTGGGCCCGGAGGGAAATTATTTTGGGCAGTTCGGGCCTTATTTCACCGGCCGCTACTCTACTCCCTGGGGACAAGCTATTAATTTTGACGATGCACGCAGCGGACCCGTGCGCGAATTGTTCATTCAAAACGCGCTCTACTGGCTGGAGGAATTTCATATCGACGGGCTGCGGCTGGACGCGGTGCACGGCATTTTCGATTTCAGCGCACAACATTTTCTGGCCGAACTGAAGGAGCGCGTGCACCAGCTCGCGGAACGTACGGGGCGCACACTCCATGTGATCGCCGAAAGCGACTTGAACGACGCGCGACTGCTGCACGATCCGTCGCACGGCGGTCACGGCCTGGACGCGCAATGGAGCGACGATTTTCATCACGCGCTGCACACGCTGCTGACGCGCGAGTCGAGCGGGTATTACCGCGATTTTGGGACTGTGACGGATTTGGGCGTGGCGATGCGCGACGGATGGCGATACTCCGGGCAGTATTCGCAATTTCGCAAACGGCGGCACGGCAATTCGCCGGCGGGGATTGCGCGGGATCGCTTCGTCGTGTTCAGCCAAAACCACGATCAAGTGGGCAATCGCGCGCGCGGCGAGCGGCTTGCGAATTTGGTCGATTTCGAGAGTTTGAAGCTGGCGGCAGGTGTGACGCTGCTGGCGCCGTTTGTGCCGCTGATCTTCATGGGCGAAGAATACGGCGAGGAGCATCCCTTTCAATACTTTACGAGCCACGGTGATACGGGATTGATCGAGGCGGTGCGCCGCGGCCGACGCGAAGAATTCGCGAGCTTTGGATGGGCGGCCGACGAAGTGCCCGATCCGCAGGATGAAGAGACATTTATGCGATCGAAGCTGAATTCTGCGGAGAAAGATAAAGAGCCGCATCGCAGCCTTTTGAAGCTGTACGAAAAGCTCATTGCGGCGCGCAAGAAATTTGCGCTCGCGGGAAACGAACTGAACGTGGAGTGGGATGAAAAGGCGGCAGTTCTGACGCTTGATTATCCGACGGCAGGCGTGGCCGCGATGTTTCACTTCGGCGAGGAATCGGCGCGCTGCTGCATGCCGCAGACGGCAACGCGGGCGACTGCACTGCTGAATTCGGTGGACGGCGAATGGCGTTGCACAAGGAATCGTTCCTCAGAAAAAAGGATTCACGAACAAAACTTTCTACTGGGTAGGCGATCTTTCGTGCTGTTTACACCTGACTGGGGGCAGAAAAAATGAACTACGTGTGCGTGCACGGGCATTTTTATCAGCCGCCAAGGGAAAATCCCTCGCTGGAGGCGGTGGAACTGCAGGATTCGGCTTATCCCTACCACGATTGGAACGAGCGCGTGACGGCGGAATGCTATGCGCCAAACGGGACCTCGCGTTTGCTGGACGATCAGCAGCGCATCGTGGAGCTCGTCAACAATTATTCCGAGATGAGCTTTAATTTCGGGCCTACGCTGCTGCTGTGGATGGAACAGAAGGCGCCGCATGTGCTGGATTTGATTCGCGAAGGCGACAAAAAGAGCCAAGACCGCTACGGCGGGCACGGATCAGCGATTGCCCAGGCGTACAACCACATGATTATGCCGCTGGCACATCCGCGCGACAAAGAGACGCAGGTGATTTGGGGCATACGGGACTTCGTGAAGCGATTTGGCAGGCAGCCGGAGGGAATGTGGCTGCCGGAAACCGCTGTGGACACCGCTTCGCTGGAGGCGCTTGCGGCCGAAGGAATCAAGTTCACGATTCTGGCGCCGAGGCAGGCAAAGCGCGTGCGGAGGCAAGGCGGCCGGAGTTGGAAGGACGTGTCGGGCGACAGGATCGACCCGAGCCGTGCCTATCAAGTGCGGCTGCCGTCGAAAAAGACGATCGCGGTGTTTTTTTATGACGGACCCATCTCGCAAGCGGTGGCTTTCGAGGGACTGTTGAACGACGGGAAAAAGTTTGCCGACCGGCTGCTGAGCGGATTTTCCGATCAGCGAACGTGGCCGCAGCTTTCACACATCGCAACGGATGGCGAGAGCTACGGGCATCATCACCGTCACGGCGAGATGGCGCTGACGTACGCGCTGCACAGCATCGAAACAGGCCAGGTCGCGAAACTAACGGACTACGGCCAATTCCTGGAACTGTATCCGCCGGACCATTGGGCGGAGATCGTGGAGAACACTTCGTGGAGCTGCGTGCACGGCGTGGAACGGTGGAAGTCGAATTGTGGATGTAATTCCGGCGGGCATGCCGGATGGAACCAGGAATGGCGGGCGCCGCTGCGCAATTCGCTGGACTGGCTGAGGGACAATCTGGCGCCAGTTTTCGAGAAACAGGCGGCGGCGCTGCTTCGGGAACCGTGGGCCGCGCGCAACGATTACATCGACGTGATCCTCAACCGGTCTGACGAGAACGTTGCGGCATTTTTCCAGAAACATGCGACGCATGATCTGGACGACGCCGAGCGAGTGCGCGCTCTGAAGCTGCTGGAAATGCAGCGCCACGCGATGTTGATGTACACGAGCTGCGGATGGTTTTTCGATGAGCTTTCGGGGCTGGAGACGGTGCAGGTGTTGCACTACGCAGGACGTGCAATTCAACTGGCACGAGAGGCGGCGGGTGTCGACTTGCAGCCTCAGTTCACCGAGCAACTGCGAAATGCAAAGAGCAATCTGCCGGAGCACAAGGATGGAGAAGACATTTACAAGAAGTGGGTGGAACCGGGCGTGGTGACTCCCGACAAAGTGGTTGGCCACTATGCGGTCAGTTCCCTGTTTGAGTCGTACGGCGACAAAACGCGGATTTACCGGTACATCGTGGAACGGCAGGACTATGGTGTTGAGACCGAAGGGCGCGTGCGGCTGGCAGTGGGCCGCGCGCATGTGCGGTCGGAGATTACGACTGAAGAGGCGACCCTCAGCTTCGGAGTGTTGCATTTGGGCGACCACAACATCTCGGGCGGAGTGCGCGAATTTCGCGAGCAGCCGCAATTCGAGGAATTGCGATCGAAATTGAACGAGGCGTTCGCGAAGGCGGATACCGCCGAGGTGATCCGCTTGCTCGACGAGCAATTCCCCAATCGTACTTTTTCGTTGCGCTCACTGTTTCGAGATGAACAGCGGCGCATCATCAATTTGATTCTGAAGGACACGCTGGGATCGGTGGGCGCGTCGTTCCGAAACATGTACGAAAACCAGGCACCGCTGATCCGGTTCCTCAGCGCGCTATCGGTGCCAGTGCCCAGCGCGTTTGTATCGGCGGCAAGCATCGCTCTGAACAGTCAATTGCAGCAAGCGCTGGAACGGCCGGAGATCGATTCAGCGGCGGTGAAGGGGCTGCTGCGCGAAGTTGGCCTGAACAACGTGCACCTCGATACAACAACGCTCGAATTCACGATCCGGAAACGACTGGAAAATCAGGCGCGTCTCTACGACCAACATCCAGATGACCTGGAGGCGCTGAAGGGGCTGCACAGCCTGCTCGACGTGGCGGGAGAACTGCCGATGCACGTGATGCTAAGCGAAGTGCAGAACCTGTGCTTCTCGCACCTGGTGCATGGCTCTTCGAACGGCAAAGGGCATAACGGAGATGGAGCGCAGACGCAGCAGGAGTGGGACCGGGAACTTTCCGCTGTGCGCGAAAAGCTTCACATCCAGGGACATCAGTAATGCCAAGCCGCGTGCCGCTGGCGACATATCGCCTGCAGTTCAATTCGAACTTTACGTTTAGCGACGCGATTCCTGTGCTCGACTATCTGCGCGATCTTGGTATCTCGCACGTGTATGCGTCGCCAATTTTAGCGAGCCGCAGCGGGAGCGGACATGGGTACGACGTCACCGATCCCACAAATATAGACCAGGACATCGGCGGCGAAGATGGGTTCGCAGCATTTCAGGCGGCGCTCGAAGAACGGGGCATGGGGCTGCTGCTCGACATCGTGCCAAATCACATGGCGGCCAGCAGCGAGAACCGGTGGTGGATGGACGTCCTGGAGTACGGGCCAGATTCGCCATTCGCTTCCTATTTCGATATCGACTGGAAACCGCCCTCGCGAACGCTGGAGAACAAGTTGCTGCTGCCGTTTCTAGGAAGGCCTTTCGGCGACATTCTGAACGACGGTGAACTGCGGATCGATTGGCGCGATGGAAGATTCGTCTTGCAGTATGGCGAGCAGGTATTCCCCATCGCGCCAAACTCGTACATTCAGATTCTAAGCTATGACGAATCGCAAGCGAACAGATTGCGAGACAATGAATCTCCGGCTGCCCAGGAATGGCGGGGCATCCTCTCCGTTGCACAGACGCTGGCGAGCAGCGACAGCCGTGGACAAGCCGCGGGCGAGCGGCGGACAAAGTTTGACGGCATGCGCGAGCGGCTTCGTGAGTTGCTTGCGGCGTCGCCGGAGATCGCCACATTTCTGGCGGACGCGCTGAAAGAGCTGAACGGCGCCGCCGGCAATCCGCGGAGCTTTTCAAGGCTCGAACAGATACTCTCGAAGCAGCATTATCGACTGGCCTTCTGGCGAACCGCGAGCGACGCGATCAACTACCGCCGTTTTTTCTCGATCACCGATCTGGTGGGGGTGAGAGTGGAAGACCCGTCGGTGTTCAACGCGACGCACGATCTGGCGATTCGCATCGGCCTAAAGCCCGCGTGCACCGGGCTGCGTATCGACCACATTGACGGCTTGCGCGATCCTTTGGGTTATCTGAAGCGCTTGCGCGAGAGACTTTCGCCGCACGATTCCGGCCGCGAGGCACCTTACTTGGTGGTGGAAAAGATTTTGGAGACGAACGAATGGCTGCCCGACGAATGGCCGGTGGAAGGCACGACGGGATACGACTACTTGAATGTTGCAAATCGATTGCTCGTAGACGAAAGCCAAGCGGAAGCGATGGAGAAGGTCTACGCGGACTGGACCGGCTTACGGCTCACTTTTGACGACGTGCTGTATGACAAGAAAAAGCTGGTGATGCGAACGCTGTTCGCAGTGGAGATGCGAGCGCTCGGCAGATGGCTTGGCGAACTGGCTCGCGACGACCGGTACGCGCGTGAGCTGCATCCCGCCGAGCTTGCTGAGGCGCTGATCGAAATTACGGCGTGCCTGCCGGTCTACCGGACGTATATCCAGGCTCTTGAGATTCCCGAAGCGTCGAGAACGGTGCTCGATGGAGCTATCCAGGGTGCGCGACAAAGACGCGCGACGCTCGCACCGGAGTATTTCGATTTTGTTTCGGACGTCTTGCTACTCGCGGCGCCTGAGCATGTCCGTCCGGATCAGCGGGAAGCGCGACTGGCGTTCGTGACGCGCTGGCAACAATTCACGGGCTCGATCATGGCAAAGGGATTCGAGGACACTGCGCTCTACGTCTATTTCCCTCTCGCCTCGCTGAACGAGGTGGGAGGCGATCCGAAAGCTGCAGGAACCGACCCTTCGGCGTTCCATTCGTTCATCGCTGCACGGCGAGAAAAATGGCCCAACAGTATGAACGCTACCACCACTCATGACACGAAGCGCTCCGAAGACACCCGGACGCGGATCGCGGTGCTTTCTGAAATGCCGGAACGGTGGGCGGCGAACCTGCGGGCGTGGTCGCACATGAACCAACCTTACGTAAGCCAGGTCGACGGCGTCGCGGTGCCGGATCGAAGCGAAGAATATCTGTTTTATCAAACGCTGATCGGAGTATGGCCGCTGGATGACGGAGACTGGCCCGCGACCGTGACGCGCGTGCGCGACTATCTGATCAAGGCGACGCGTGAGGCGAAAGTGCATACACGGTGGGACCGTCCGAACGAGGCGCGCGAAGCGGCGTTGCAAGATTTCGTGACGAAGGCCCTCGACCGGGATCGCAACACCGAGTTTTGCTCGAGCTTCGAGCAATTCCAGGAGTGCACCGCGCGGTACGGGATGTTGAATGGACTGGCGCAAACACTGCTCAAGGCGACGTGCCCGGGCGTGCCGGACTGTTATCAAGGATCGGAGCTGTGGGATTTGCGCCTGGTCGATCCGGACAACCGCGGCACGATTGACTTCGAAACGCGCCGTACGAAATTGGGGCAACTTCACGAGAAATGCGGAGCGAAGTGCGGACATGATACGGAAGAGATGCTCCGATCCTGGCGAGATGGGCGCGTGAAATTGCAGGTCCTAACACAGACGCTGAATGCGCGAAAGGAACAGCCGGATTTATTTCTCGATGGAGATTACAGGCCGCTCCAAACAGAAGGTTCGCACAGCGATCGTCTGATTGCCTTTGCGCGCAGGAATGCAAACCAGTGGATGATCTCCGTGACTCCACGTTGCGTCGCTTCGCTGCACGCGCCGATACTCGGCCAGGACGAGCGGCGCGACTTTTGGAGAGACACGTGGCTGCGGCTTCCTGTGGATGCACCCGAAAAATGGATCAACGTGCTTGCTGATGGCAGCACAACATCGATTTCGGCCGGTGGGCATGGATTATGCGTCGGGGATCCGTTCGAGACGTTTCCTTTGGCCCTACTACTGCCCGCATAAACCCAGATTGCGGAACGCCTGCCTTTAAGCCTCGCCGACTCACCGAATACCTGATTTGCCGTATTTCCGAAGAGTCTAGAATGACGTAGGACTAGCTCTGAGGCGCCTAGAGAGGCCAGGCACAACAAAAAATCGGAAAAGTTATCGCCGCCGAGGAACACGATGGGAACAACACTAACCTGGCACGAAGTGGCAATCCGGTTGATTTTAACAATCATCGCCACCGGCGTAATCGGAGTGGACCGGGATCAGCGGGGCCATTCCGCGGGGCTTCGCACGAATATTCTCGTGGGTCTCGCTGCCTGCATTGCAATGATTCAAGCGAACGCGCTGATTAATTCCGTGGGCAAAGCGGCCGATTCCTTTGTGGTGATGGATACGATGCGGCTGCCCCTTGGAATTCTTTCGGGCATCGGATTTATCGGAGCGGGCGCGATCATCAAGCGGGGAGAGATGATCGTTGGCGTTACGACGGCTGCGACACTTTGGTACGTCACGGTGATGGGGCTGTGCTTTGGCGGAGGGCAGATCAACATCGGCATCGCGGCTTTCGCGCTTGGTTTCCTGACACTTTTTGGCTTGAAGAAAATCGAAAAACAGATGCCCCGCCAGCACAATGGTGAACTGCGCGTCAACGTCTCCGACGGTGTCCCCGATGAGACAGAAATCGAGGCACTTCTAAAGCAGGGCGGCATAACGATGACCAATCCGACGATTAGCTATGAAAGGCAGCCGGGAGGCGGCAAGACGTTTGGCTGGAAAATCAAGTGGAGCGGAAAACCAGAGGATACCGGCACGCCGCGCGTGATTCAGCAATTGGCCACTCATCCTGAAGTGCGGCGGTTGGACCTTACCCGATAAGATTGCGCAGCTGCGCGGACGGACAATCAATGCCGGACGTGCTTTTGGGCGCGCATTCCGTCGTCGATGCGCCGCCGCGCCTCGCTGGGGCCTTTTACGTCGACGATTCGATATTTCTTTCCGGTCAAATCGTGATAGTTGACGAAGAATTCCTCGAGCTCGCGAAGGAACTTCTTTCCTAAATCGCGCACGTGCTTTACGTGTGCAAAGCTGTGATTATCCCTTTCCACCGCGACGATTCGATCGTTTCGCTCTTTGCTTTTCTTCTTGCCCTGCTCCCCTTCGATCACGCCGATCGCACGACACTTCAGAAGGCAGCCAGGAAAGGCGGGCTCATCCATCAAGACAAGCACGTCGACGGGATCACCATCTTCGGCAATGGTGGAAGGGATGAAACCGAAATCGTATGGAAAAGTCATGCCGGCGGGCAGGACTTTCTTCAATTCGAAGATCTTCAGATCGACATCGAAAGCGTATTTGTTGCGACTTCCCTTCGGAGTTTCGATCACGACCTGAAGCGAGTTATCGCCATCCGGATCCATGGGCGGAAGGCGAGAGGGATCGGTGAGACTGCTACGGCGGGGCGTATTCTTTGCCATTGCGTCTTATTTTTTCTTGCGTGGGACCTTGGCGCCCTTCTTTCGCGCTTCCGACAAGCCGATGGCGATTGCTTGCTTCCGGCTCTTCACGCGCCCGCCCTTTCCACCCTTCCCTGAGCGCAGCGTGCCATGTTTTCTGCGATGCGTCGCGCTTCCAACTCGCTTGCTGGCGGCCCTTCCATATCGCGGCATAAAAGCTCCTTTGCTTGTGAACTGCGATTAATCCGCCCCCGGCGCGGAGGCTCTGACCAAAGAGGGAGGCTGGCTGACGGGCTGCTTCGAGATTTCCTGGCGCGGATCGGGCCGACGAATGATTCGCGCCTGCGGCACTGAAACGGCCCGATTCAATTCGGCGGACTGAAGCAACGCCTGAATGATGCGCACATCGGCCAAACCTTCCTGGCCTGACGGTTGAGGTGCTTTGTCGTTGAGGATGCAATCGGAAAAATAAACCAGTTCGGGAGCGAACTGGTCGGTCTTCTTGAAGACTTTCTTCACGGTCCGGTTTCCAATCGTGATTTCCGCCTGCAAGGGTTCGGCCATCTCGTATGCGGGGTCCATCTTCACAGAACCTTTCGTACCCACGACTTCGAAGGCCGAACGGCTCGTCGCGCCGAAGCTCGTGCAGAACTGCGCGATTCGGTCGTCAGGAAATTTCATCAAGGCGCTGGTCATTTCAGGAACTTCGCGAAAGCGCTCGTCGCCGGCTACGGTTTGATTCCACGCAAACACTTCGATTGGCTCAGACTTAAAGAGATAGCGAGCGGCGTTGATGCAATAAATTCCCATATCGTAAAGCGCACCACCCGCAATGTTGGCCCGCAGGCGCGAGTTTCCTGCCTTTACTTGCTGTGAAAACACTGAAGTGAAGATGCGCGGCTTGCCGATCTTTCCTGAATTTACGACTTCGATTGCGGTCAGGTTGCCCTTTTCCAGGTGCAGCCGGTAGGCAATCATCAGCTTGATGTGGGCATCTTCCGTGGCCGCGATCATGGCTTCACAGTCGGCTTCGTCCATGGCCATGGGCTTTTCGCAGAGCACGTGAATTCCGGCTTCCGCCGCAGCCACCGTATAGGCCCGGTGCATATTGTTCGGAAGGGCTATGTAAACGGCATCTATTTCGCCACTCTTAAGGCAGTCGCCATATTCTTCGTATGAATACGTCCGGTTAATTGAATAAGTCCGCGAGAGCTTTTTCAGCTTCTTGGGGTCGCTGGACACGAGCGCAACAAGCTCTGAATTTTCGGTGGCATGGGCGAACGCCGGTAATACCGCGATTTGCGAAATGCAGCCAAGCCCGACAACCCCATATCGAATCTTTCCGCGAGCTTTGTGACCTAAAGAACGAGACACGAAATCCTCCAGACTCAACCTTGATCAAGTGTCCTTTGAGGCGGCTGTGCTGTCGATACACGAAAGAGACGATCTACGGGAAAATGTGCGCGACCGGATGTCACCGTACGGGCCGTAAATAGTTTTCGTTCGGTGCATCCTTGAAGCCGTGTATGGCGCAAGGCCGCTGCTTCGAAGAAAGATGGAGCGCCCGGCCGATCCGATTTGAAGAAATTCCAAGGAGAAGCCATGAGGGAAAGTGCGCTCAAAGATCTTTACATTGAAGAACTTCGCGATATCTACAACGCCGAACAGCAATTGACCAAGGCTCTGCCTAAAATGGCCAAAGCGGCAACATCGTCGGACCTGGGCGGCGGTTTCGAGCACCATCTGGAGCAGACCAAGGGGCACGTACAGCGGCTCGAACAGATTTTCGACGGGCTTGGCGAAAAAGCGACCGGCAAGCGATGCAAAGCCATGGAAGGCTTGATTGAAGAAGGCGAAGAGATGATCAAGGAGGATGAACTCGAAGACGATGCTCGCGACGCGGGTTTGATCTCGGCGGCCCAACGCGTGGAACACTACGAAATCGCCGCATACGGAAGCGCTCGCACCTACGCCAATTTGTTGGGCGAGCAGAAGGCGGCATCTCTACTGGAAAAGACTCTGCAGGAAGAAAAGGAAACGGATCAAAAGCTGACGGAACTGGCCGAAGGCATCAATTTGCAGGCTGCCGAAGACACGGGAAGAGAAAGCAGCAGTCATGGACGCAAAGGAAGGTCTGCGAGAGCGTAACCGGTGGAGCTTTCGGTCGATCTTTCGGTTGATGAGGGCATCTCAGAAGCTTTCCGAGATGGTCTCTACCATTCGCTACAGCGCAAGTGAAACGCGTTTAAGTCGAACGGTTCGAAATCCAATCCGCATATGGAGGCAGATCGAGGCGGTGCGCCCTGAGTGGCGTGGGCGTCGGCCACTGACCCATTGAATTGCCAAGGTCAACACGAGACGTAATACCACGCCAACATTCAGGAGCCGAGGTGGTCCATGAAAGCAGTGAGCTACGAATCAAAGCATAAAATGGCGGTCGGCAGTCATCCCAAGCCGGAACTCAAATCGGCGACGGATGCATTGCTACGAGTCACGACCAGCGGGATCTGCGGCAGCGACCTGCATATGTACGACGGCAGAACCGGGCTCGATAAGGGAACGGTTGTCGGGCACGAGATCATGGGGATCATTGAAGAAGTCGGAGAAGGAGTGAGCAGTATCAGACCGGGAGATCGAGTGGTTCTTCCGTTCAACATCGCTTGCGGCTCGTGCTTCAACTGCCACCAGGGCAACACTCACGCATGTCTGACGATGAATCCCGAGAGCGCCGGAGCTGCATATGGATATGCTGGAATGGGCCCATACCAGGGAGGCCAGGCCGAATATGTGCTGGTTCCGTTCGCCGATTTCAATTGCTTGAAGCTTCCGGGCAAGGAAGGCGATGAGTGGGAGGATGATTTCTTGCTGCTTTCCGACGTCTTCCCAACCGGCTACCACGCGGCGGAACTGGCGAATGTGAAACCCGGAAAAACCGTGGCCATATTCGGAGCCGGGCCGGTGGGACTGTTGGCCGCACATAGCGCTATGCTAAAGGGGGCATCGGAGGTCTACGTGGTCGATAGCATTCCGGAGCGTCTTCAAAAGGCCGAAGAATTCGGAGCGATTCCGGTAGACGTAAATGACGGCGACCCAGTGGACCAAATCTTCGCACTGCGAAAGAAGAACCGGCCGATTCAGGAGAGCCGACGCCCGGGCGAAGAAAAGATGGCGGGCGTCGATTGCGTGATCGACGCGGTGGGCTATCAGGCTCGCGACGACAACGCTCCTTCACAGGAGAAGCCGATGCAAGTGCTCGAAAACTGTCTTCGTCTGGTAAATCCGACCGGGCATGTGGGAATCATAGGCGTGTATTTGGCGCCGGATCCTGGAGCGAAGGATAAAGAATCGAAGCAAGGCGTTTTTTCGTTTCCTGTCGCAAAGCTGTTTGACAAAGCGCTTACAGTCGGCTCAGGACAAGCCCCGGTGAAGCGTTACAACGAATATCTGCGCGACCTGATCGTAAACGGACGGGCAAAGCCCAGCAAGATTGTGAGCCACCATATTTCAATTGACGCTGCGCCGGAGGCGTACGACAAGTTTGACAAGCGAATCGACGGCTATACGAAGGTTTTGATTCGATTCGGCGAGTCCAAGAAATCGAAAGCGTCAGCGGCCTGAGCAGCACAAACGCGCAGGCCGCTGCAATCCAACCGGCAAGACCCCGGAGCCGGCAAGAGATGCGATCCTAA
>JASHRI010000230.1 GCA_030037435.1 Candidatus Acidiferrales bacterium
CGCCTGATCGACTTTGAGATTTTTGCCGTCCTTCTGCCGACCGAGAATACCAACGAGCTTTACCTTCGCTTCGCGATTGGTCATCGACCGGAGGTCGTCGAACACTGGCGAATTCCAATCGCCGACGGCATTATCGGAGCCGCTTTCACCACCGGTCAGCCGATCCGCGTCGGCGACGTGCTGCACGATCCGCGTTATTTGGCCGCGATGGACGGCGTCCGCTCCGAGTTAGCCGTGCCGCTGATCGTTCGCGGCCGCGTGATCGGCGTCTTGGATATCGAAAGCCGGCAGGCCGACTATTTCACGCCAAACCAACAAACGATTCTCACCTTGGTTGCCAGCCGCATCGGCACCGCCGTCGAAAACGCCCGGCTGTTTGAAAACGCTCGCAAGCAAGCTGAAACGCTTCTTTTGCTCAACGAAATCGGCCGCGAAACCGGCGCCACGCTTCAGGTGGAAGAAGTTCTACGGCGGGCTGCCGAACTGACCAAGCGCCTGATCGACTATCAAATCTTCAGCATTTTCTTGGCGGACGATGCCGAGGGCGTGTTTCGCCGCAGCGTGTCGGTGAAATTTGGCCAGCGCGTGCAGGAAAAATCTGTGATTCCGGTGCACGAGGGGATCGTCGGCGCCGCAGCGAAGCTCCGTCGACCCATAGCCGTGCCGGACGTGTCGCTCGACCCCCGCTATCGGCTCACCAATCCGGAGACGCGCTCCGAGCTGGCCGTGCCGATGATTTTCAAGGGCCGCGTGGTCGGCGTGATGGACCTGGAAAGTCCACAGCTCAACTATTTCACCGCGGAGCACGTGCAAGTGCTCTCGATTCTTGCGGCGCACCTCGCCGTCTCGATCGAAAATGCGCGACTCTACGAACAGGTTGCCCGGGACGAGAGCCGCATGGAGCGCGACCTGAGCGCCGCGCGCCGCATTCAGGGTGCGCTGCTGCCTCGTGCGCCTGGGCCGGAATTCGGGCTGGACATAGCCGCGCGCGTCGTTTCGTCTCGTGAGCTTAGCGGCGACCTCTACGACTTTCTTCGTTACGGTCCGCAAGATTTGGGCATCGCTCTTGGCGACGTCAGCGGGAAGGGAAGCGCGGCCGCTCTTTACGGCGCGGTCGCCGTCGGCACGCTGCGCAGCCTGGGCTCTCTAAAGCCACGGCCGGCCAGCATGTTGCGCGCCATCAACGGCTTTCTTGGCGAGCGCCTGATCGAGGGGCGCTTTATGACCCTCTGCTACGCGACTTGGAACCGTCGAAACCGCCGCTTGCGCATTGCCAACGCCGGCCAGGAACAACCTTTGCTCTATCACGCTGGCAAGTGCGAAAAGATTCCCGTCGCTGGCTTTCCGCTGGGCATTTTCGAGGAGGCAACGTACGACGAGCGCAGCTTCATTCTCGATGTCGGCGATATCGTCATCTTCTACTCGGATGGTGTTGTCGATGCTCAGGCGCGCAATGGGGAATTTTTCGACCACGGCCGCGTGGCAGATATTGCCTGCGCGGACCCCGCGCTTTCGGCGGATGGAATCGCTGATCGAATTCTCGAAGCTGCGGATGCCTTTACGGGCGGCCAGCATCCCGTCGACGACCGGACTTTGCTGGTTCTGAAGGTTCAGTAGGCCTCAAGAAGTCGAAACACCGCATTGTTTCGGAAGGCCCCACGCTGTCTACCGCTCCGACCACTTCAACTTATTGCGCAGCACTTCGAAGTACGTCTTGTTGGGAGGACGAACCAAAGTTGTTCGGTGCTCGGATTTCGTCACCGTCAACCGGTCGTTGGCCTGAAGCTGAAATCCGATTTGTCCATCGAGCGTCGCATAGACGGGTTCCTCCGCTGCGGCGAAGTCCAAATCGATGCGCGAAGTCGCCGGCACCACCAGCGGGCGATTGGTCAGCATGTGCGGACAAATCGGCGTAATCAGGAATGCGTCGAGCTCTGGATCGACAATGGGCCCGCCCGCTGCTAGCGAATAGGCAGTCGAACCTGTAGGCGTGGCAACGATCAGTCCATCGGCCCGGTAACGTCCCACGTGGTTCCGATCGATATACACATCGAAATCCAGCATTCGCGCGATGGCCCCTTTGTTGATCACCGCATCGTTTAGCGCGATCTGGCGCTCATTTGACTTTCCATTGTGATGAACTTCCGCTTCCAGCATCATCCGCACGCTGGTGCGATGTTTTCCCTCGAGAATCTGTTCAAGCAACGGGTAAAGCTCAGCTAGAGTGACGCTGGTCATGAATCCGAGCGCGCCTAAATTCACGCCCAGCATCAGGACATTGTGGCTGCCCACTGCCCGCGCTGCCGAAAGCAGCGTTCCGTCGCCTCCTAGAACGATCGCGAGATCGATCTTTTCGCCCATCGCTTCGCGCGCCAGCGCCGGTACGGCCGGGTCGACGCATTCCAAGGTTTCCTTATCGACAAACACTTCTACCTTATGGCCGCGCAACCACTGGATCAGCGGCGGAACGACCGTCGAAACCGTGTCTCGGATGGGCTTGCAGATGATGCCGGCGGCGCGGATCATTCGTGTCGTCGAGGATTTTACTCTAGCAAGCCGCGCGCCAATAGACCTTTGTCGCGGCGTTCCCGACTGACTACGGGATCTCGAAAGGACAAAAACCCAGCTTCGCTAAAGCTGCAAGTCTAGGAAAACTCAACCCTCACCTTGTGGGAAATCGGGCGGAGCAAAAATAGAGGTATTTTTTGCCGTTGCAGCAAGCGTCGAGAACTTAGCGGAGCCGAACCGACCCTTTCGCAATGTCCTGAAGCCTTCGAAAACTCGGCGCGGTCATGAGGATGAATTCGATTCCCATACCTCTAGTCTGCTGCGAACGGACCAATCCTTGACTGAAGACTCCAGCTTTGCCTTCGAAGGACAACCCGATCTCGCTGCCAACGGGAAGAGTATTTCGCGCCTCAACGAAGCAGCCGCTTAGGCTAATATCACTGACTACCCGGTTTAGCCGAGACCCTGACTTATCTATTACTTGCGCAGAGATCTCGCAATCGAGACGCGAGAAAACTCTTCGTTCGACCAGGTTTCCCTTCGTCACACTCTCCTTCTCCTGGCTCGCGTTCACCGCGCTTTTCTTATCCACAGCAGACGTCTCCATGCCTGGGTCACTCCACAGATTCCTCACGCGGGTCGCCACTGCGCTAGGTTCCTGCTTCACAGTCTCAACCGTCAGGTAACGGCTTCTAAACCGCTCGTCACAGTCCAAGCATCGGAAGCGCCGCCGGCCGAGAAGTCGGAGGAAGACGTGCGCCACAAAACCACGTCGACGTGACTTGCGGACCCTTCCGCTTCCGCAAGACGGACATCTAACAAGAAATAACGCGTCGCCACCGCGACGCGGGTACTTTATGCACTCAAGCATAGCGCCCTGTAGCGGATGCCCGACCGATTTGCCCTGTCCCGAGTGGGTCCTATGAGGTATAGCACTAAACCATGAGGAGATGTAAGCCAAGAAGAATTATCTATA
>JASHRI010000231.1 GCA_030037435.1 Candidatus Acidiferrales bacterium
GGGACTGGCGGGAAACCGCTTTGCAAGGACTGTGCCCGGTTAGACCGCGAGGGGAAGTAGTTCCGAGCAGGAATGTCATTTCCCAATGCGGCCCAACCGGTTCACCGTCTTCGATGCTGTAGTAGCGTCGAAGCTCACAAACTCTCAGCCCATGTTGGAGGGCAACCGCCAGAGCGCGAAAACCCTCCGCATGGCCCCCGTGAAACCTCACAGTCGGCTCAAAAAAAGAATGCCCCTCTCCACCCTCGCAAGACTCAAAGGTCTCTACTCCATTGCGGGAGAGAAGTTCTACCACCGAACGTATGCCTGAGTCTAGATTTTCTGGAAGCGCCATTTGGTGTTTTACGTTAACCTCTGCTGCTATCGCAATCAACGAGCCATTCCCATACTGTGTTTAATGGATTCATGGGCAAACTGAAGCACTACCAAGCCCACTAATTGAGAAATTTAACAGCTTTTTCGCGACATCCGCGGCACGCCCCTCCGGGTTTCTCGCAAGCCGCCGTTTCGCAGTCACCCGGAAAGAATGTAGGATATGGCGATGCTTGTTCGCTTGATTGGGATCTTCGTCTTTTTAAGTCTCGCGATACCGACCGCCACGAGTGCCTGCACCTGCTCTCGATCCTCGCCGGGAACGTGCCCCGGCTTGCAGCCCGGCGACGTCGTCTTTCTCGGCACAGTTACCAGCGTCGCGGTGGTCCCACCGACAGCGCCGTCGCCCGCACCCTCGGCTGCTCCATCTTCCGATCCCCCTCCGGTTGCTCCAGCCCAGACCTCTGAGCCGAATGCCGCCGCGCCTGTCGTCCGCTACCGCTTCTATGTGGACGAGCGCTTCGCGGGCCCCAATTCTTCTGAAATCGACGTTTTCTCCGGCGGCGACGATGGCGACTGCGCCTATCGCTTCGAGCAAGGCAAGCAGTATTTAGTCATCACCCAGCAAGAAGGCGACGAACGACTCTTCGCCACCATCTGTAACGGCACTCGCCCCGCAGCCGACGCGCGCGCCCTGATTCCCCAACTTCGAGCCATGCGCGACGGCCAGCACGTCGCCTCCGTCTTTGGCATTTTGCGCCGCACCGATCCGCCGTTTCTGTCCGCGCCCGACGATCCAGACGAGCCGCTTGGCGGAGTTTCTCTTCATCTGCGTTCGCACGACGACCGCTTCGAAACCGCCACCGGTTCGGACGGCGTCTATGACTTCTACGACGTCCACGCGGGCACCTATAACTTCACTGCCCGCCTGCCTGCTCGCATGGAGCTAACTCAGAAGACGCTTACCGGGCCGTTGCCGCCGTTTCGAATTCCCAATGACGCCTGCTACGAATACAACGTCGACGCGCTTCCAACGGGCCACATCCACGGCAGCGTGCTGGATGCCAAGGGTAAACCGCTTCCACTCGCTTCCCTTGAGCTCTATCGCGCCGGCACTTACTCGGACAATCGCCCCGGCCTTTGGGGTTTTCAGGGAGCTAAGGGCGTCTTTGACTTTGACCACATCGGCCCCGGCGATTACATCCTCGTTTTCAATCGCACGAATCGCATGGCGCCCGATTCGCCCTATGCTCGGGCGTTTTATCCCGGCGTCTCCGACGTGGACGAAGCCAAGCCCATCCACCTAAAGGACGGTGAAGATCTCCTGCACGTAAACATGAAGCTCGCCGGCGCCTTCCCTACGCGCACATTCCGCGTCCATTTGAAGTGGACCGGGCCGAAACCTCTCGGCACCGTCACTGTTCAAGCCAAGGCGGATAGCGGAAACAACCCGAGCGCTCGAAAAATTGCCGAAGGCCTTTATGAGTTCACATTCCTGGAATCTGCGAATTACACCGTTTCCGCATGGGAGGACCTGGTTCCGCAGCGGCATCCATCACGCAAAGGCGCCGCGGCTTGTGCGATCGAGCCGCGCATCGCCAGCACCGCCGTCGGCGTTCAAGGCTCTGATCCCACCGCCAAAGAAGTCACCCTGATTTTTTCGAAGCCTTCCTGCGCTCCACAGTAGTCCGGTCGCTCTCCGGATCTCGGTACGCTGGCCGTATCCAAAGGCACCGGACCTTGCATCCGCAGCCCGGTTTGCTAATTTGCTTAGCGAAGGGATGTTTGCATGTTTGTAGATCGCTCATCCGCCGAGCGGTGGCAGCATCGCGGCAGATCCAAACAGGAAAATCGTTCCGACGACCAAGCTATACGCGGCAGTCAGCGCCACCACGAATCGCATTACTCGCGGTTTCGCTGCGCTCAATCCAAAAATGCCCACCGCCGACGCGGTCATCAGCGTATTCATCGTCAACAAACCCGCCAAAAACATTCCCAGTCCCAGGAAGCCTCTCCCCAAGCCTCCAAGGTTTGCCGCCAGCAAAAACAGCAACAACTGGCTCGGCGTTTCCGCGCCAAGCCCGTGAATTACGCCGATCAGAAACACCGATTTGCGATTGTAATTCTCCGGCTCATTCTGCAATCGGGCAGTGGCCGTCGGATCGAAAATTCTTTTGAGACTCCACGCCATCCATCGCACCGCTCCGATTACGATCGACGCGCGCGACCGCGGCACGTACGGCGATTTTTTGCGCAGCAGCGAACCCAACACGTACAGGCCGAGCAAGACCAAAGTCAAGCCGACCGCGCGCTCCGCCCAATTATCGATCCGCGCCGGCAGCGACCGCTGGTAAAGGATCACCGCTCCGCCCAGCACAGCCACGGTCGCCGCATGGCCCAGCACATAGACCAGCCCCAGCCGCATTCCCCTCGCAGGAGATTTTTCCACGCTGGTGATGTCCGTTATTGCAGCGATGTGGTCGTAGTCGAATCCGTGACGAAAGCCGAGCACCGCAGCGGAGGCCAGCGCAAGCTCGACTGCGGTCAGCTGAAACATTCCGAAAAACTAGCAGATTCGCTCGCATGCGTGCAAATTGATTCCAGCGCTGCCGGCCGAGGTACGCTTCCATGACGCCAGTCCCTGCACCTTCGCAAAGATTTCCGTTGCGCCCGCATCCGCATCTCTACGAAATCAACACGTGGGCCTGGCTTGAAACGCTTTCCGCGCGCCTGGGCCGCACCATCAAGCTCGAAGATGTTCCGGACGACGAATGGGACCAATTGGCGCGCCGCGGCTTCGATGTGGTCTGGCTGATGGGCGTCTGGCAACGCAGCGCCGAATCTCGAAGGCTCGCGCTCGCGGATCCCGCAAACCGTCCGGCATTCGACCTCGCTCTGCCCGGCTGGAAACCGGAAGACGTAATCGGCTCGCCTTACGCTGTCGCGAACTACGTGCCCGATCCGCGTATCGGCACGTGGGATTCCTTCGACGCGGTTCGCAGAAAGCTCAACGGACTCGGCACCGCTCTGTTTCTCGATTTCGTCGGCAACCATACCGCTCTCGATCACCCGTGGATGCGCGAGCATCCCGAATATTACGTCCAGGGCACGGCAAGCGATTTTGAGAAGGACCCTTCGAGCTTTCGGCGAATCGAGTCGCGCGCTGGCGCGCGGTTCATCGCGCTCGCGCGGGATCCCTACTTTCCGCCGTGGCGAGATGCGGCTCAGTTGAATCATTTCGAGCCTCGGATGCGCGCCGCACAGATCGCGGATCTGCGCACCATCGCCGCGCATTGCGACGGCGTCCGTTGCGACATGGCGATGCTTCATCTGAGCGACATTTTTCAGAAGACCTGGGGCCATTTGCTCGGCGGAACCAAGCCACTGCCGCGGGAATTCTGGGCCGACGCCCACGCCGCTGTTCCAAATCTAATTCTGCTTGCGGAGGCCTACTGGGGCACGGAACAAAGGCTGCTCGACCTGGGATTTTCGTTCTGTTACGACAAGAGTCTATACGACGCCGTGCGCGACCTTCGCATCCAGGAAATTCACGATCGCCTGGCGGCCCCGGTCGACTATCAAAGCCGCCTTGCACGATTCCTTGAAAATCACGATGAGCACCGCTGCGTCAGCGTTTTTGGCAAGCAACGGCTCACTTCGACAGTCAGATTGTTCGGCACGATACCGGGTATGCGCTTCTATCATCAGCGTGAGTTCGATGGTTGTTCAACTTTTCTTCCGATCACGTTGCGAATCGGAACCCCCGAATCGCCCGACCCATGGATTGCGTCTCTCTTTGACCAAATCCTCAGCATCACGAAACAGGATGCATTTCATAGCGGCACGTGGAGCGTTCTATCGGCTGTGCCCGAAGGCGACGCAAGTTCCTCGAATCTAGCCGTTTACGAATGGCGCCACGCGGCCACGTGGAAATTGATCGTCGTCAATTTGGCCGGCGAGCCTTCCCAGGGACGCATTCATTTCGCCAATAAGCCGCTGGCGGCGCAGCAATATATCTTCCACGACGAGCTGGACGGAGTTCGCTATCCGCGCAGCGGCGATGAACTTCGTAGGGTGGGCCTCTTCGTCCGCCGCGATGGATTCGCAGCTCATCTCTTCGATGTTTCTCCCGCTAAGCCTTGAATGCGGCGTGTTGATTCGTCCGTCGCTCGTGGGCTCGCATCGAAACGTCCGCCGCTTCTCTGGCCGCGCGCTCAAAACATTTCTGATATTCTTTTCGCCGTGCGGAATTCTTTGCTTCTGATCATTTTTGCGTCTGTGGGTGCGTGTGCGCTTGCCACATTCTCCACGGCCCAGGCGCCGCCGCAGTCTCCGCCTTCGCAGCAGCAAGCTCCGCCAGCGCCATCAAATCAGCCGGCTCCCCCTCTGCAATCCCCCGCCCCACCGCAGTTGCCACCCGGCCCGGTGATCGTTCTCGACCCGGCGCACGGCGGCACAGACAACGGGGCACGCGGACAAAGCGGCGTCTTCGAAAAGGACATTGTGCTCAACATGGCTCGCACCGTCCGCGCCGAGCTACAGAGCCGCGGCTATCGCGTCGTGCTCACGCGCGACGACGATTCGAATCCCTCGTACGACGACCGGGCCGCCGTCGCCAATGCCTTTCGCGATGCGATTTTCATCACGCTGCACGTTGCCTCCACGGGAACTCCTGGCACTGCCCGCGCCTACTACAATCAATTTTGGACGCCTCTTCCTGCTGCCGCATCGTCTGACGCAGATGCCAAACCGAATATCCCGGCGAACACTCTGAACCCGTGGAATCAAGCTCAGCGAGGCTCACTGGATGCAAGCCACCGCTTGGCCGATCTGCTCCAGCTTCAGCTCGTGCAAGTTTTCTCGGGATCGCCGGTCACCTCTTCCGCGGCGCCGATCCGTGAGCTGCGATCTGTCGTGGGACCTGCCGTGGCGATCGAATTATCGAGCGTTGCGGTGCCGAATCCGGAATCGCTCGGTGCCGCGGCCAATCCGGTGGCGATGGCGATCTACCGAACCCTTACAGCCTTTCATCCGGCCCTTCCGGTGGGAGGAAATTAGTGCCGCGGATGGTAAAAGTCGCGCTCGGCATCCTCGCCGTGGCCGTAGTGATTGGCCTGATCAGCCTGCGCGGCCTTCGCCAGCACATGCAGCGTCTCACCACGACACAGTCCTCGGAAGAACAGGTCCGCCACGAGATTCTCGCGCCGCCGATTTCCACGCCCACAGACACCCCAGTACAAGCGAAAATATTTTGGGCTGCGGGACCAGACAAAATCGCTCCTATCGAAGTCGAAATACCTCTCTCGGCCGATCCAGTCGAGCGCTGTCGGCAGTTGCTGCAAACACTGATTGCCAATCCTCCCACGCCAGATCAGCGCACGTTGCCCGCGAGCGCCGTGCTGCTGGGATTTTATATTCTGCCGGGTGGAACGGCCGTTGCCGATTTCTCGGATTCGTTGACTTCCGAGACGCCTTCGGGAATTTTGAGTGAGTCGATGGCGGTTAATTCTATCGTGAAGACGCTCGCCGCGAACGTGCCGTCTCTGCAGCGCCTGAAAATCCTAATCCATGGACAGGAAGTGGACACGCTTGCCGGGCACGTGGACCTCACCGGCTTCTTCGACCTGAATCCGGCTCCTTCATCCGCGACGGCTGCGACGCCGAATCCTGGTTTGCCGTTGGCGCCGGCCAGCGCACAAATAGCACATTAACGAGCGCTCGAAGCGACACATTCGTGCTGTGGTGCAGACTGGCGTTATTGACACTGTGCGCATCACTAGTCAAACTGACACGGACAATTCGAGCCACTTTCTATGAAGGGAGAAATCGATTTTGCGAGCGGACGGACGCGCACCCAATGACCTGCGGCCTGTGAAGATGACCCCCGATTTTATTTCTAGCGCCGAGGGCAGCGTCCTGATCGAGATGGGACGCACGCGCGTAATCGTCACCGCAACGGTCGACGACGGCGTTCCTTCATTTCTCAAGGGCAGCGGCAAGGGCTGGGTGACCGGCGAATACGGAATGCTCCCGCGTTCCACCGAAGACCGCACTCCGCGCGAATCCGCGCGCGGCCGCCAATCCGGGCGCACGCTCGAAATCCAACGAATGATCGGACGGACGCTCCGGGCGGCCACCGATCTTGCCGCGCTCGGCGAGCGCACCATCTGGCTCGATTGTGATGTGATTCAAGCGGACGGCGGAACGCGCACCGCATCTGTGACCGGTGCATTTGTCGCGCTCGCACTGGCCTTGCAACGTATGGTGGCTTCGGGGATGCTCCGATCTCTTCCGCTGATCGATTTCGTGGCGGCCACTAGCGTAGGAATCGTCGGTAATGAACTGCTGCTCGATCTTGCGTACGACGAGGACTCTCACGCACAAGTGGACATGAACGTGGTGATGACCGGCAGCGGCCAGTTCGTCGAAGTGCAAGCGACGGCTGAGGGCCGTCCGTACACATCCCACGAATTGCACCAGCTTCTCGATCTCGCTGCAGGCGGTATTCGCCAGCTCCTTCGCGCGCAGCAGGATTTGCTGCACATGGACTTCCGTGGGCGCTCTCGATAGCGGCGCTGAAAAGCAGCGTATTCCGATTCTCCTTGCATCATCGAATGCGGGCAAGCTCCGCGAGTACCGCGAACTCGCAATAGGTTCTGCATTGGAACTAAACCTGCTCTCAGGTTTCCAGACTTACCTCCCATTCGATGAATCGGCGCCAACGTTCGCGGAAATCGGAGCCGGCAAGGCTCTGCATTACAGCCGGTTTACCAAACGATTGATTCTTGCCGACGATTCAGGGCTTGTGGTGCCGGCGCTTGGCGGTGCGCCCGGAGTTCATTCCGCGCGCTACGCCGGGGCGCACGCGACGGATGCCGAAAACGTTCGCAAATTGCTGCATGAGATGGAGCATCTCGAAGGAACCGACCGGCGCGCGAGGTTCGTCTGCGTGATTGCGATCGCGAGACAGGGGCGCGTTCAAGCCGTAGTGTCCGATTTTGTGGAGGGACTGATTGCAAAGGAAATACGCGGTACGGCTGGGTTCGGCTACGATCCGATTTTCTTTTCGCCAGGGATTGGCTGCACTTTTGCGGAGGCCTCGCCGCAGGAGAAAAACTTACACAGTCACCGGGGCAAGGCATTTCGAAGGGCCCTCGACTTTCTTGGATGAAAGTTTCCTGCTACTTTCCTACACCCCTTCGCATCCAACCCCGAGTACGCAAAATCGCTTGCTCTCGAATTCAGACCGGAGTAAATAAAGAACCCCTGCCTTTGAGGTGCCCTAATGGCAACGTTCCAGATGGCGCTGCAGCTTCGTCCTACCCTGATCTCCCGGTTGGAAGAAGCGCGCAAACGAACCGACGCGCTGTTCGAGTTGCTTCCGCCGAACTCGTTTTACGATCGCCCGATCGCCGAGCGCCATCGCCTGATTTTTTATCTCGGTCATCTGGAAGCATTCGACTGGAACCTGCTGAGCGATCCTCTGAACCTTTCGCCGCACGACTCTGACTTCGACAAGCTGTTTGCCTTCGGAATTGATCCGGTTGGCGGCGGCCTGCCTGCAGACATGCCCGGCGATTGGCCGAATATCGCGCAAGTGGAACGTTACAACCTCCGCGTTCGCGACCGCCTCGATAATGCCTTGCAAGGTTTCGCGCAAAGTTCAGGGACAGCCAAATTCTCCAGTCCCAGTCTGGCGGACGGCACGCTGCTTCACGTGGCCATCGAACATCGGCTGATGCACGCGGAGACAATCGCGTATCTGTTGCACAACATGCCGATCGAAAGAAAGAATCCTCGCATAGAGCAGTTCGCGCACCCGAGGCCCGCGCCCGCGCTGCGGCAAGTAACCATCCCTGACGGTGCCGCAACTCTGGGCCAATTGCCCGGCAACCCGCGAAGATTCGGCTGGGACAACGAATTTGAAACCCAGCAAACCCACGTACCCAGTTTTTCGATCGGCGCATTCCCCGCGACCAACGGTGATTACCTGAAATTCGTGCGCGCGGGCGGCTACCACAATGCGAAGTTGTGGAAGCCTGAAGATTGGGAATGGAGACGCAAAGAGCGGATCGAGCATCCGCATTTCTGGGTGCTGCGATCAAGTTCGCAAGCCACGGACCCGGACGCGCAATGGGAATATCGCGGAATGTTCGGCACCATTCCGTTGCCGCTGGCCTCGCCTGTCTACGTGAGCCATGCCGAAGCATCCGCGTTTGCGAAATGGAGCGGAAAAAAACTGCCTAGCGAAGTGCAATGGCATCGCGCCGCCTATGGCACGCCCGAAGGCACCGAAAGAGAGTATCCGTGGGGAGATGCCGCGCCCGCGCCGAAGCACGGCAATTTCCATCACGCGCTCTGGGACCCGGCTCCAGTCGACAGCCATCCAGCCGGTGCCAGTGCATTCGGCGTCTTCGATCTGCTGGGTAACGGCTGGGAGTGGACATCGACCGTTTTCGGTCCGTTGCCCGGATTCGAGCAGTTTCCCTTCTATCCGGGATATTCGGCGAATTTTTTTGACGGCAAACATTTCGTAATGAAAGGCGGATCTTCTCGCACAGACGCTTGCATGCTGAGGCGGTCGTTCCGCAACTGGTTCCAGCCCCACTACCCGTACGTGTACGCCACTTTCCGATGCGTGGAGGAATGATCCCATGGCGTCAGTTCCGCGAATTGCCACCGCAACTCCTGCGATTGAAGCGCTGTCCGAGTTTTCATCCGATGTCGTTATCGGATTGAGCCACCCCGGACAGAAAGAACTTCCGTCGAAATATCTCTACGATCAGGTCGGCTCGGCGCTGTTTGACGTGATCTGTCTTTTGCCCGAATACGGGCTCAGCCGCGCGGGAATGAGGCTGCTCGAGCGCCACGCGGTAGACGTGATCGACCGCGTGCCGGGCCCCGCGGTCGTTGCCGAGCTCGGAAGCGGCAGCGGCCAGAAGACTCGATGGTTACTGGAGGCCCTGGCGCGGCGCCAGCGCGTGAATTACTACCCGATCGACATTTCGAGCAGCGCGCTTTTTCGCTGTCAACTCGAACTGGCGCAGCTCGAAATGGTGAGCCTGGTCGGATTCGAACGAGCTTACCTGGACGGCTTGCACGAAGTGGCCTTGCGCCGCCGCGACGGCGAGCACTTGCTGGTCTTGTTTCTCGGCAGCACTATCGGCAATTTTGACCGCGCCGCAGGAGATCAATTCCTGCGAGAGGTGCGAGCGATTTTGCAGGAGGGCGACACGCTGTTGCTCGCCACGGACCTTGAGAAACCGGAACCGATGTTGAAGGTGGCCTACGATGACCCGCCCGGCGTTACGGCAGCGTTCAACAAAAACATACTGGCTCGAATCAATCGCGAACTCGGCGGAGATTTCGATTTGGAAAAATTCGAGCACATCGTGCGCTACGACCAGGCCGAGCGGCGCATCGAGATGCACTTGCGGTCGAAAGTCTGGCAACGCGTGACGATCCGCAAAGCCGGCTTCCGCTGCTACCTGCGCGAGGGAGAAACGATCTGGACAGAGAGCTCGCACAAATACAATCCCGAAGAAGTTGTCCAGATGGGCGAACGCTGCGGCTACCGCTGCGCGGGGCAATGGATCGATGCGGAATGGCCGTTTGCGCAAAGCCTGTTCCTGGCAGCGTAGAGGAATTGGAGGACGAAATGGCCAAGGCATTGTGGGGCGGCGCCGTGCTGGCCGAGAGCGACCAGACGGTAATCGTCGAAGGAAATACTTATTTCCCGATCGAATCTGTACACACCGAATATTTGCGGCCAAGCGAAACGCACAGCGTCTGCCCGTGGAAAGGCACCGCGAGTTATCACCATGTGGAAGTGAACGGGCAGCGCAATCCAGACGCGGCATGGTATTACCCCGATCCGAAACCGGCAGCGAAAGAGATCAAAGACCGCGTCGCATTTTGGAAGGGCGTTCGCGTCGAGCCATAGCAACGCCTGTGCTATAGTTTCCGCCTCATGGCAAGTCCGGCTAAGAAGCTCGCCAAGAAAACTGCGTCGAAACCGAAGCCAGCGGGCGCGCTCGGAGCGAAACCCGGCAAAGCGAAAAGTCCCGCCGGCCGCGGAACCGACCCGAAGCGCGTGCAGGCGATCCTTGAAAAGCTCGATGAAGCATATCCCGCCGCCACCTGTGCGCTGAAACACGAAGACGCATTTCAATTGCTGATCTCGACGATTCTATCGGCGCAGTGCACCGACGAACGCGTCAACCTGGTGACGGCGACGCTCTTTCCCAAGTATCCCAACGCCAAGGCCTTCGCCTATGCGAATCCGAGCGAATTGGAAAAAGAAATTCGCCCGACGGGATTTTTCCGCAACAAGACGAAGTCGATCATGGGCGCGAGCAAAAAAATCGTCGAGGAGTTTCACGGCGAAGTGCCGAAGACGATGGACGAGCTGCTGACGCTGCCGGGCGTGGCGCGGAAGACGGCGAACGTGGTGCTGGGGACCGCGTTTGGCGTCCCCGCAGGCGTGGTGGTCGATACGCACGTACAACGGCTGTCGGTGCGGCTCGATCTGACTCCCAACGAAGAGCCAAAGAAGATCGAGCAGGATTTGATGCGGATCATTCCGCAGGACCATTGGATTCTATTTGCGCATCAGTTGATCTGGCACGGACGACGCGTGTGCCAGGCGCGCCGACCGAAGTGCATCGAATGCAATCTAAACAAGATTTGCTATTCAAAGGACAAAACGATCTGAATCTTCCTCGGCGCGCGGCACAGGCACACAATCCCGCCCATTCGTACTGACTCGAAGCCCGGCACGCAGCGGCTAGAAGTCGTCGAGCTATTCAATTGTCAAAGAGCGATTGCCGACCCTCGCATGGAGGGCACGGTGGATTTTGGGATTTGCACAATTTTGGTGCAGAGGCCTCGGGAGGAGTTTCGGTTAGAATGGCACCCGATCGTTTGTTTTCTATCACTTAGGGTCATTTCTATTCGAAAGGGAGTTTCGATTAGAAATCCGGCGGAGGATCGAAGGAGCATCGGAAGCAAAGGGGTTAGAGGGCGTAGAGCGGAGTGTGCTCGGCGAAACCGGGGCTTGGTCAGCGACATCTTCCCTCCTCTCGACCACATGTAAACAGGGACACACGGCTCGTGTGTGCTGCTGGAGCGTTTCAAGCATGTTGTCCGCGCCTAGCGGCTTCGGCGCGAGCAACAAAAACGAATTATGTTAGCACGGAAGTAAACCCAATTGCAAGGACAAAACCAAGCCAACAAAGGATACAACGGGGCTAAATCGGACGTGAGTGGGCCAAATCGCTAGGGAGCGAGGACGGCGAACCGGCGGACGCGGCATCCACCGCCGCAGGTACAGGAAGAACGGCGGAATACTGGTGCCCGAACTGTCAGATTGAAGACGAAATTCGCCCTTGAACTGCTGCACGCGCTCTCGCATTCCTCGAAGACCGACACTCGTACTTTTGCCAGACTGGATCTCCGCCAATTTCTCCGCTGGGATACCCGTGCCGCGATCCCTCACATCCAGACAGATGGTCTGAGCCTTGCGAGCGATGGATATCTCGG
>JASHRI010000232.1 GCA_030037435.1 Candidatus Acidiferrales bacterium
CCGGACGTGTTGGTGGGGGAAGCCGAGGGCAAAGGTCGGATCAGCGGCCGCGAACTCTGCGCTCTGCTCAAGAAAAATCAGCGACTGCAGCACGTCCCGGTTATTCTGCTAACGAAATCCGCGCTGCCTTCGGATTATTCGGCGAGTTACCGTGCAGGCGCCGTGGTATGCATGACTAGGCCCTTCGATCCCGAAAGATTGCAAAGCGCGGTGCACTTGGTGGCGCCCCCGCCCGGACATGCATCTATCTACAGCTCCAGCCTCAATATGTCCTCGTTCGTCCGCACCTCATAGCTGCCCCAAGTCACAAGTTTAAATAGCCAGCATCTTCTGCCGCCGTGAGTGCTCCCAAATTGCAATTTAGGCCAACAGTTTCAGGCGGGCGCAGGCTTTTCGCCCTTGGTGAGGCCGTGAATCGGCCGCGGATCCGGACGCAGCGCAAGCTGCGGTTCCTTCGCCGGAACCGGCGTAGCAGGTGGAGGAGGCGGTGGTACCTTTTCCGGCAAAGGCTTCCCATCGATCAAGAGCTTTAACTCGGTGGCGTCGAGCACTTCCCGCACCAGCAGCGCCTGAGCTACGCGCTCGAGGGCGTCGCGATGCGTTTCCAGTATATTTCGGGCGCGCCCATAGCCGGTGCTCACGATGCCACGCACCTCGCCATCGATCTTGATCGCTGTGTCCTCGGAATAATCGCGGTGCTGCGCGATTTCGCGGCCTAGGAAGATGGCTTCTTCCTTCTTGCCGAACGTCAGCGGGCCCAGCGTGCTCATGCCCCATTCGCAAACCATCTGGCGGGCGATTTCCGTGGCGCGCTCGATATCGTTGCCTGCGCCCGTGGTCACGTGGTTCAGGAAAATTTCCTCGGCTGCGCGTCCGCCCATCAGGACGGCAAGTTGCGACTCCAAAAATTCCTTCGTGTAGGTGTGCTTGTCGTCGATCGGCAGTTGCATCGTCACGCCCAGAGCCATGCCGCGAGGAATGATGGTCACCTTGTGCAGCGGATCGGCGCCGGGAGTCATGGCTGCCACCAGCGCATGACCGGCTTCGTGATACGCGGTATTTTTCTTTTCCTCGTCCGACAGGATCATGGACTTTCGCTCGACGCCCATGAGCACTTTGTCTTTCGACATCTCAAAGTCGGCCATGGACACCAATTTGCGATTTTGCCTCGCGGCCCAGAGCGCAGCTTCGTTCACCAAATTGGCCACATCCGCGCCGGAAAATCCTGGTGTGCCGCGAGCGATCACCGAAAGATCCACGTCGTCCGCAATCGGCACCTTGCGCGTATGCACCCGCAGAATTTCCTCGCGCCCCTTTACGTCTGGCCGCGGCACCACCACTCGGCGATCGAAACGACCTGGCCGTAGCAGCGCCGGATCGAGCACATCGGGCCGGTTGGTAGCCGCAATCAGGATCACGCCTTCGTTCGACTCGAAGCCGTCCATCTCCACCAGCAAAGCGTTCAGTGTTTGCTCGCGCTCGTCGTGGCCGCCGCCCAGGCCCGCGCCGCGATGGCGTCCCACGGCGTCAATTTCATCGATGAAGATGATGCAAGGCGCATTCTTCTTGCCCTGTTCGAAAAGATCCCGCACGCGGCTCGCGCCCACGCCGACGAACATCTCCACGAAATCGGAACCCGAAATCGAAAAGAACGGAACATTGGCCTCGCCGGCAATCGCGCGCGCCAGCAAGGTCTTGCCTGTTCCCGGAGGTCCAACGAGCAGCACTCCCTTGGGAATACGTCCACCGAGTTTTTGGAATTTTTGCGGATCTTTCAAGAAGTCGATGATCTCGTAGAGCTCTTCCTTGGCTTCGTCGATTCCAGCGACGTCTTTGAATGTCGCCTTCTTCTGTTGCGCAGTCAGCAGCCGGGCCCGCGACTTGCCGAAGCTCAGCGCCTTGTTTCCACCGGCCTGCATCTGCCGCATCATGAAAATCCAGAGCACTCCGATCAAAATGAACGGAGAAAGCTCCAGAATCAAAGTCAGCCAATTGCCGTCTTTCACTTCCTTGTAGTTGTAGAGAACGCCTTTGTCTTGGAGTGTCTTGGTAACATCCGGTATGGCGGCATTGGCGATCGTCACACCGCCAAACTTGCCGCCGTCGCGGTACTCGCCGCGAAGTTCTGCGCTGTTGGGTGAAAGATAGACGGTGACGTCCTTGACGCTCCCGGCGTCGACTTTGTTCAGGAAGGTGCTGTAGTTCGGCTCGTCCTCATGGGTTGCAGGGCCGCCCTTGGAGGCCATCTGCCACAAAATCACCGCCAGGGCGATCATCAGCACCCAAAAGAAGACTGTTCGTACCGTTGAATTCACCGTTTACCTCACCTTTGCTATCTACCCTTGAACGTTAAACTGCGGGCCGCCGCCCGCCCCCTGGCCCTTCCCTCCATATCGTTTAGATGCCTAAACGTGGCCAGTATATTCCAGCGATTTGGGTTTCGTGCCTGAATCTCGATCGATGTGTCTTCTGGAAAACGGCCCCTCACGCACCGGCTTCCTCGATTAGAACGCCGACCCGGGTGTTTTCGTGTGCGCAGTAATCACCGGCCGGAGGCATGCCGCACGCCCAAACCACCCGCCCGTCGCTTTCAATCACTGGCCAGCACGCTCGCTCGCCACTGGGAACTCGTCCCGCCAGGAACATCCGTTTCAGCTTCTGCGTCCCGCGATGGCCCACTGGACGGTACGCGTCCCCCGGCTGCCAACTCCGCAACACCAAAGGAAACCGCAACGAGTCCAGATCGAGTGCTGTACCTTCCCTTTTAGTTTCGCGCTCCGCAACGGTCCAGTCAATCACTTTCAGCCGGAAGCGGCGATTCAGTTCTGTCACGCACACGGTGGCGCAACCACGGCTTGGCAGATCGACAACGTATTGATATTCAGGTGCTTGCACGCGTGCCTGTCTTCGGCGCGCCTTTCGCAGCGCGTGCGTTTCGACGCGGAACACCAAATTTCCGAAGTTGCGCTCTGTCACAATACCGCCGGGCAGTTCCACGCGCCGGCCGCTATGTGAATCAGACGCAAGCTGGATCACCTGTTCCACATGTGCGGCCGTAAGACCCTGCCGACTTCCGCGCAATCGCTGGTACAGGCTGCGAACCAACCGCTCGGTGAG
>JASHRI010000233.1 GCA_030037435.1 Candidatus Acidiferrales bacterium
CGCGACGCGATGCCTCAGGGCGGACGGCTGATCATTCAAACCGCAAACATGGTGATGGACCAGGAATTCGTGCGCCGCTATCCGTATCCCGTGCAGCCGGGCCCTTACGTTTGTATCACCATGACCGACACCGGAATTGGAATGGATCCTGAAACGAAGGCGCGAGCGTTCGAGCCCTTTTTTACTACCAAGGACAAAGGAAAGGGCACCGGCCTAGGCTTGTCCACCGTATACGGCGTCGTCAAACAAAGCGGCGGCTACATCGATCTCCTCAGCGCCCCCGGCGAAGGCACCACCTTCCAGATCTATTTGCCGCGTGTTGACGACGCAGTTTCATCGGAACTCACGTCCAGTCGGCCCATCAGCTCATTCCGCGGCACCGAGACAATCCTGCTTGCAGAAGACGAATCTTCCCTGAGAACGCTGACGCGCAACACTCTCGAGCTTTGCGGCTACAAAGTCATCGAAGCAAAAGATGGCGTCGATGCCATCGAGCTCAGCGGCCGTCATGAAGGCGAGATCGATCTTCTCCTTACCGATGTGGTGATGCCCGGCGTGGGCGGACGCGCTCTGGCGCAGGAGTTGCAGCTACGCAGGCCAGGCCTAAAGGTGATTTTCATGTCCGGCTACACGGGCCAGACCGTAGGCTCGCAGGGACCAATCGACCCGGGCAGTGCCTTTGTCTCCAAGCCATTCACGCGCGACACATTGATGCGCAAAGTTCGAGAAGTGCTTGGCACGCGCGTGACGGCGGATACGCATGCCGAGATGCGCGAATAGATTCGCAAAAGGATACTCGAAGCCGATTCTAAATGGCGCGATAAGCGTCGAATCGCCGAGCTTAGGAGAGCCAGCAGATGCGCAAACTTCTGATTGTGGACGATGATGACCAGGTACGAGGCATGCTTCGCATGCGGCTCTCGGATTCTTACCAGATCGCCGAAACGGGCAATCCCGAGCAGGCGCTCGGCCTCGCGCTGGAACACAAACCAGCCGCGATCCTGCTCGATCTGATGATGCCGGGATTCTCAGGTTTTGAGCTCTGCCAGAGCCTCCATTCTCTCAGCTATACCTCGCGCACTCCGATTTTCGTCGTCACCGGAGAGTCCGGTGCGAAATATAAAGACCATTGCGAGGCCCTGGGCGCTCGCGGCTACTTTCAAAAGCCCGTGGACTTCGTCGCGCTTAAATCCGCATTGGCCACAGCCATTAGCGAAACGCAGCCGGAGCGGCGCGCTCACGTCCGCGTGCGCATGAGAGTGATTATCAAACTGCGCGGCACGGACTCGAACGGCAGGCAATTCGAGGAATCCACGACCACTGAAAACGTCAGTGCCGGGGGATTTCTGTGCAATTGCACGGCGAATCTGATCAAGGGGGCTCCGGTGGAAGTGTTTCTTTGCGCCGACGGCGCGGACTGCCACGCCGGACGCGCGAAAGTTGTGCGACGTGAGTCGCCCGGCTCACCCTGGCAACGCTATGGCTTCCAGTTCGAGCAGGTCACCGGCGACTGGGTTCTGCAGCCATCCAGATCTTAGCGCGCGCCAGACGCGCCGGCGCACTCACTTTTCGTTGGAGAGTTTTTCAATTTTCTCTTGGACTTTTTTCGCGTCGGCGCCCTTGGGAAATTCCTTCAGGTAGTCTTGGTAGGACTTTACGGCCCGGTCTTTGTCGCCCTTCTTTTCGTACGAACTCGCCAACAGCAGATACGGCTTGGCATAGTCCGGCTTCGCGCGGATCGCGTCCTGAAAGCGAGCGATGGCCGCGTCTATATCTCCTTTGTGCATGTAGAACGTGCCCACCTCGACGTCTTTTTCCGCCGGCATCGGATTGTAATTCTCGGTCGTCGACTGCGTCGCAGGAGCCTGCGACGAAGGCGGCGCGGAAGGCTTGGACTGACCGCTTTGCGCGGCGGCGAAGGACATGGTCAGTGCAACGCCGAGCAGCATCGCACCGATCTCGATGCTGAGCCCTCGGCTTTTCAGCCGAACTTCGATAGGTTTACGCAGCATAGGGCGTCTGGTTCATCTTAGACCGCGTTTGCTATGATGAAGGTTGTACCCCGGTGCGGGAATTCCTCCCGTGCACGGGTGTCCTTGCTATTTTAGCCTGCTAGATATGGAACTCCGGGAAAAAGTCGATCAGCTGCCGCTCCAACCCGGCGTCTATCTGTTTCAGGACGCCACGGGAACGATTCTCTATGTCGGCAAGGCGACGTCGTTGCGCCATCGCGTCAAATCCTATTTTCTCGAATCGCGATGGATCGATGCCAAGACAGGCTCGCTGGTCCGCGAAATCGCCGATCTGAATTTTATCGTGGTCGACAACGAACGCGAAGCGCTGGCACTCGAAAATAATCTGATCAAGCGCCACAAGCCGAAATTCAATGTGCTGCTCCGCGACGACAAGACTTATCCCTACATTCGCTACACGGCCCAGGAAAAATATCCGCGCGTCTACGTCACTCGCCGCCTGACTAAAGATGGCTCGATCTACTTCGGCCCCTATTTTCCGGCGAGCCTCGCGTATCGCCTGGTGCATTTGATACACAAGCATTTTTTGGTGCCGTCGTGCACAGTCGATCTCACGCGGCACCATCCGCGCGCTTGCCTGCAATACTTCATACACCGCTGCTACGGTCCCTGCGTCGAGGGCCTGGTGAGCGACGAGCGATATGCCCAAGCCGCGCGCGATGTGCGCCTATTTCTCGAAGGCCGCCGCAGCGACCTGACGCGAAGCCTCAAAGAACGCATGGAGGCTGCGTCGAACGAGGAACGCTACGAAGAAGCGGCCGGTTATCGCGATCTGCTTCGCACGCTCGGCGAGATGGAGGAGCGGCAGAAAATCGCCGCTGCGGAAGGCGACGACACCGACGTGCTCGCCTGGTACGCCGAACCGCCGCAAGTGGCCGTGAATTTGTTCCACCTGCGCGGCGGCCGGGTGGTGGACCGTCGTGACTTCTACTGGGAAGACCTCGACGAGTTTGACTCGGCCGTATTTCTGCCTTCCCTGCTCAAGCAGCTCTACCTGGACGCTTCTTATCTGCCTCGATACATCCACACGCCCATGGATTTCGAAGAGCGCCAGTTGCTCGAAGACGTGCTCACGGAAAGCGCGGGGCATCGCGTGGAGATTCTGAATCCTCAGCGCGGCCAGAAGCATGCGTTTCTCGAGCTGGTCGAAAAGAATGCCAAGCATTCGTTTGTGCAGCGGTTTCGCGTGCTGCGGCCAAGCTCGAAAGCCATTGCTGAAGCCCTCGAATCGGCGTTGGGACTTCCCGAAGCACCGAAGCGAATCGAGTCGTTCGACATTTCTCACATCCAGGGATCGGACACGGTGGCTTCGATGGTCGTGTGGGAAGACGGCCGGATGAAAAAGTCCGATTATCGGAAATTCATCATTCGCGGGGAAGCCATGCCCGAAGGGCCGGAGAAATCCGAAGGACTGCTTCGCGACGATTTCGCCAGCATGGAAGAAGCCGTCGAGCGGCGGTATCGCCGGTTGCTGGAAGAAAACAAGCCGCTGCCCAACCTGATTCTGATCGACGGCGGACTCGGCCAGCTCCACGCCGCGGCACAGGCGCTCGATAAGCTTCAAATCGTCAACCAGCCCATGGCCAGCATCGCGAAGAAGGAAGAAATTCTCTACGTGCTCGGGCGCGAAGACGAGCCCATCGTGCTCGACCACCATTCGCCCGTGCTGCACCTGATCCAGCAGATACGCGACGAAACGCACCGGTTCGCGGTGACATTTCACCGTCAGCGGCGGTCGAGCCGGCGCCTGCGAAGTTCGCTGATCGATATTCCGGGCGTCGGCGAGCGCACCGCGCAAAAGCTTTTGCGACGCTTCGGCAGTGTGGCTCGCCTGCGCCAGCTCACCATCGAGCAACTGGCAGATGAATTGCCGCGAGGCCAAGCGCAGCGAGTGTTTGACGCGCTGCGCGAGGCGAGCGCATCGCAACCTCACGCCAACTGATCGCGCCCGCTCCGCTGATTCCTCTTACGATTTAGTTGTCAAAGAACGTTTGACCCTCGTCTAGAGGATCGAATAAACAACCCGTTGCGTAGGACGGATCTTACATGGGAGTGGGCCGAGAAGAGTTTCGATTAGAAGTACGATCGGTCCTTTGTTTTCTGCAACTTACATGCATTTCTATTCGAAACAGAGTTTCGGTTAGGATCAGGAAAGATTGCCTCGATTGACTTGAGGCTGTGCCCGGCCGTTCGCCGCGCTTGACTGCCTTCGTGCATGTTGCTTCCCTCCCGAGGCCAAAAACAGGCCCGACTCATGCTAACGCATAGTGGCCACACAATCCACTACACAATGCGAAGTTCAAAAATAGGGTGGACCAGGGGCAAAACTACCGGCCTGAAACTTGGCTCTGAGATCCGTCGGCTCTTTTTCCGCCCGCGTGCAGTTCTCTTGAGACGATCTGATACTATTCCCGGCGATTCGAGGGAGTTGGCTGCATGGCAGGCATGACGGCGAATCGCGACCGATCGACCGGCGCAGACCACGCGACCGGCCTTTCACGCCTTGGCGTGTCGCTTGCGGATTGGTCCGAGCGCTGGTTTCCGGATGCATTTATCTTCGCGCTGGTGGCGCTGATTATCGTGTTCGTCGCAGGGCTATGCGCGGGAGCGCGCCTTGCGGACCTCATTCAATACTTCGGCGAGGGCTTCTGGAGCATCATCCCGTTCACCATGCAGATGGCCATCATCATCGTGGGCGGGTATGTGGTGGCAACCTCGCCTCCGGTTCATGGATTGATCCGGTGGCTTGCCGGCATGCCGCGCACGCCGCGCGGCGCGGTGGCGTTTGTGGCTTTTTTCTCGATGGCGACGTCGCTGATCAGTTGGGGGTTTTCGCTGATCTTCAGCGGCATCCTGGCACGCGAGGTAGTTAGGAAGGTACCGAATACGGACTATCGTGCGATCGGCGCGGCAGCCTATTTGGGATCAGGAACGGTATGGGCGCTGGGCATTTCATCGTCGGCAGCGCTGCTGATGGCCACGCCCGCGTCGATTCCTGCGGCATTAGCGAAGATCAGCGGCGCGATCCCGCTGACTCAAACGATTTATCTGTGGCAAAGCCTTGCTCTGGCGGCAATCCTGATTGGCAGTTCGCTGATTGTTGCGTATTTTTCAGCGCCAAAATCGTCCACACGAACGATCGAATCGTTCGGCATCATGGATGACATCATCGAGCCGGAACGCGAGGGAAAGCGCGTACCAGCCGACTGGCTGGAAACCGCGCCCCTGCTATCGATCGCAGTCGGCGTGCTGGGGCTTGCCTACATCGGGCAGGTGGTCGCCAAGCGAGGTCTGCTGGCAGCGCTCGACCTGAATACCTACAACTTATTGTTCCTAATGGCCGGGCTCTTGCTGCACTGGCGGCCGCGGTCGTTCACTCGCGCTGTGAACGGCTCGGTACCAGCCACGGCGGGCGTGCTGATCCAATTTCCGTTTTACGGTGGCATCTTCGGGCTGGTGACAATGTCGTCGCTATCGCACACACTGGCCCATTTCTTTGTGCGCATTTCGTCGCATAGCAGTTTTCCGGTGCTGGTGGCGATTTACTCGGGGATTCTGGGGCTGTTTGTGCCCTCGGGCGGCAGTAAGTGGATCATTGAAGCTCCGTACATCCTGCAAGCAGCCAAGGATTTGCACGTGCATCTGGGATGGGTGGTGCAGGTCTACAACACGGCCGAGGCCTTGCCGAATTTGGTGAACCCATTCTGGATGCTACCGCTGCTGGGGATTTTGAAAATTCGGGCGAGAGATTTGGCTGGCTACGGCTTTCTATATTTGGCGGTAAATTCTGGGTTGGTGCTTTTCTTCCTGTGGCTGTTTGCGCGGACTTTGGCGTACATTCCGCCGGTGATTCCGTAGCCGGCACGTTCGATGTGACAGCCGAAGAAGAAGAAGCAAGATGCCGCGCTGAAGACCGCGGCGCTACACTCAAACCCAAGGCAAAAGCAGAAGGCGCCCGCCTTCGCGGTACAAGGCAGTGGGAGGCGTGCGGCGCTAGATTCAAACCTTAACTGCGAGAAAACTATGCCTAACCGTACCGGCGGCGTGACCCAATTCCAACTCCCCACAGGCTGGCGCGGACGGCTCACGCTGCGGCGGATGAACAGGTCGCATTCGGGGTTGACGGACTGGGGGCTGACCCACATCACCGTCGAGCCGAAATACACGAGTCTCGACGTAGGCTGCGGCGGCGGACGCACGGTCGGCAAACTCGCCGCACTAGCGACGCAGGGCAAGGTATATGGCGTTGATTATTCCGAAGACAGCGTCGCAATGAGCAAGAAAATCAACGCCGCTGCGATCCGCGCCGGGCGAGCGGAAATCGCCAAGGCTTCCGTCTCACAGCTTCCCTTCCCGGACAACACCTTCGATCTGATCACCGCTGTCGAGACTCACTTCTGGTGGTCCAATCTTCCGACCGATATGCGGGAAGTGTTTCGAGTCACAAAACGCGGCGGAATCTTCATCGTCGTCGCCGAAGTCTATAAGGGCGCGACGTCTACGGTTTCCCGCTGGACGGAAAAGCAAGCGCCACAAACCGGCATAGCGATGCTCACTCCCGATGAGCATCGCGACCTCTTCACGAACGCCGGCTTCGTTGACATCCATCTCGACATCGACGCCGAAAAAGGCTGGATTTGCGTGACCGGCAGGAAAGTATAGCCTGCGTTCTGCTGCTTGCTTCGCAGCGATGCGAGGCAATTCCCCGAAAAAAGACTGGTCCGAATGGACAGGAGAAAGCGTTTTCACGTTTCGCTGAACATCAGACCAGTAGTTTTTTCGCCGGCGTTCGCGATAGGCTCGTGACTCACTATACAGACTAACGCGCCGTGCGAGGTAAAGTATGTTCTGCGAACTCTGCGGCCAAAGCTTCCTGCCCAAACAAACCGTGTGTAGCCGCTGCAACAAGGCAGCGACGCGGCACTGGTTTCAGTTGATGAGCCTGGCGACGCTGCTGGTGGCCGTACTTTGCAACGTCCTTGTGGGAATATTCCTGCTGCCACGACTGGTTGCAGTCCACCATTCACGCTTCCTGTTTCGGGCTTGGCTGTGGGTTGACTACAAAGTCGCGCTGTACGGATGGCTGCCGTTGGCGCTGGGACTGCTCGCGTGGGATTTTCTGGTCTGGAAGGCGGCGAAGCCGAAAGTGAAAGGCTGGTTCACGCGCAAACTGCTTACGTTTTCGCTCACGGCGGCCGTGGCGCCATTACTGCCTTCCTGGATTCCCGCGGGCCAGCCGCCGGGACAATTTCTTGCGATGATTCACAGGCACCCGGGCGTGCCCTCACTGCTCGCATGGGGTGTGGTGCTTTTGGTGGTGCTGCTGCTTTGCACGAACGCGGAGTCGCGCGACTACCTGCTGGGACACGGAAGAGCCCTGAGCCTGATCAGCATGGGATTGCTGCTAGTCGTCGTGACCATGACCGTAGTGAGCTGGGCTACCACCTTTTGAAAGTCCTGACTTGGGCGTCCATTGAAAAACGATTCTGACTTGAGCAGTTATTGAACGATCCCTCCTGGAGTTTTCTACTGCGATGTGGCCGAAATGCGACACCGGCATAGCATGGGCGCGTGAAGTGCCCGCCCGCTTTGCACCGCCCGCAACGTCTCATATAATCGGCGCATATCGAGGGCACCCCATGGAAAACAAAGAGGTCGCAAGAGTTTTATTCGAGACCGCGCAACTGCTGGAGATCGACGGCGCGATGATCGGGCGGTATCGAAGCTATGAGAAAGTGGCCGAACTGCTGGGCAGCCTGACCGAGCGCATTGAAGACCTTGCGAAGGACGAGAAAAAGCTGAAGGAATTGCCCGGAGTGGGCGACAGCATGGCAGAGCATATCCGCGAAATCCTGGCGACCGGCGACTACGCTCTGCGGCAAAAACTGCTGAAGAAATATCCGCCGACCATCTTGGAATTGCTGCACATACAGTCGCTGGGACCGAAGCGCGTGGCGCTGCTGTGGAAGATGTTTGAAGTTGCAACGGTGGACGGCCTGGAAAAACTGGCGCGCGAGGGGAAGCTGCGCGATCTGCCCGGGTTCGGCGAAAAGAGTGAGCAAAACATTCTCAAGGGCGCCGAGCAGTTCAAGAATCTGTCGGGCTCGGGCCGATTCCGCATCAACACGGCCGATGAGGAAGCAAAGCAGCTAGCTGCGTACATTCAACACGCGGGCGAGGCGGTCGAGTCGGTGACGGCGGCCGGCTCGTTGCGACGGGGCAAGGAAACAATCGGCGATCTGGACCTGCTGGTGACGATGCGACCGGGGCGCGACAAGCAGAAGGACGTGGACGCCGTGGCGGACTACATCCTGAAATATCCGGATGTGAAGCGGCAACTGGCGCACGGCGAAAATAAAGTCAGCCTGCTACTGGAAAGCGGGCTCCAGGTGGACGTCCGGCTGCTCGAAAAAAAGTGTTTTGGCGCGGCGCTGCTTTATTTTACCGGCTCGAAATCGCACAACGTGGCGTTGCGCGGGCGGGCCAACGACGTGGGTTGGACGCTGAACGAGTACGCGCTGACGACGATCAAAGGCGGCAAGACCATCGCGAGCAAGACGGAAGAGGAAATCTACTCGAAACTGAAGCTGGCCTACATCGAGCCGGAATTGCGCGAATCGGCAGGCGAAATCGAGGCGGCGGAACGCGGCACGCTGCCGAAGCTGATCGAGCTCGGCGACATTCGCGGTGACCTGCACATGCACACGACGGCCTCCGACGGGCACAACTCGATTGAGGAGATGGCTGAGGCGGCCAAACAGCGCGGGTATCCGTACATTGCGCTGACAGACCATTCGAAGGCGGTGACTGTGGCAAATGGGCTGGACGAAAAGCGCACGCTGGAACAGATCAAGAAAATTCGAGCGGCAGAACAACGCGTGCCGGGAATCCGATTGCTGGCTGGCAGCGAGGTGGACATCCGAAAAGACGGCACACTCGATTTGGACAATGAGGTGCTGGCGCAGCTCGACGTGGTGGTCGCGTCGGTGCATTCGCACATGAATCTGGAGGCCAAGGAAATGACCGACCGGATTCTGAAGGCGATCGAAAACCCGTACCTGCAAATCCTGGCGCATCCGACGGGACGGCTGGTACTGCGCCGCGAGCCATTTGAGTACGACATTGAAAAGATTCTCGATGCGGCGGCGAAACATGGAGTGGCAGTCGAGTGCAATTCGTATCCGGACCGGCTGGATTTTAAGGATGTGCACCTGCGGATGGCGAAGCAGCGCGGCGTAAAAATCGCGATCTCAACCGACTCGCACTCGACGCGCAATCTGGATTACATCAAGTATGGCGTGTTGACCGCGCGGCGCGGGTGGGTGGAAAAGAAGGACGTGATCAACACCCTACCGGTGGACCAATTTCTCGCGGCGCTGCGGCCAAAACCGCAGGCGCAAACGGCAAAGGCCGCGACGCGCAAATCCGCCTGAAGACCGGCGCCTAGTCCTTTTTGCGGCGGCTGGGAAGCAGCCCGCGCCATATCCTTGCTAGCACGGATTCCCCTCGGACGAACTCAAACTTGGGCAGAACCTCCCGGCGTTGCGGCTCTGAAACCGGCATTGGAAGCGGGTAGTCGCAAACTTCGCGATCCAGCCACGCCAGAATCGAAGGATCGGTTCCTCCGTAGCGATGGCAGCCTAGCTCCTGCATATTGAGGACGCTGATCGCCTGATCAAGTTCCTGCATTGTACTCGGCTGTTTCTTCCAGGCGCAGCGCCGAGACTCGCCGCCGGAGCGACCGATCAGGTCCGGCGCGAGAGACTCAGGCACGCCGCAGTTGATGCAGCAATCGCCTTCGGCGTAGAAGTCCCCTGGCACGCCATTGGGATCGCGAAAGGGAGGTGGGCTAGGCCACGTCCATCTTTTCCCGTCGCTACTCCGAATCTCCATACCCTAGACCGAGTACGAGACGGTGCCGTCCTCGACGGGGCGATCGAGCGCCGCTTTGGTGGTGAGAATCGGCGATTTTGCGCCGCGCCGCATGGCTACGATTCCGGTGCGGACGACCTCCAGCAAACCAAATGGGTTCAGCAGTTCGAGGAAGCGGTCGACCTTTTCCTCGCCGCCGGTGAGTTCAACGGTGATGGACTCGACGGCGATGTCGAGCACGCGGGCCTTGAAGACCGTGGCTAATTCGAGAACCTGGTAGCGAGTTTCGGAGTTGGCGTTTACTTTGATCAGCGCCAAATCGCGCAGGAGCGCGGGCTGGCCGGTGACGTCGTCGACCAGCAGCACGTTGACCAGCTTGTAGATGTTGGCGACGATTCGAAGCGCCTGATCGTGATCAGCGTCGGTGACGATGGTCATGCGCGAGACGTCGTCTTTTTCCGTGCGGCCGACGGTGAGCGAATCGATATTGAAGCCGCGGCGCCGAAAGAGCGAGACGACGCGAGAGAGCACGCCGGGCTTATTGTCGACATAGACCACAAATGTATGGAGCATGATGTTCCTATTCGTCCGACGCGGTTTCGACGATGGGATTTGGGCGCCGAATCATGTCGTGCAGCGCCGCACCGGCCGCCACCATGGGATAGACGGTGTCTTCCTGTTCGACCTGGAAATCGATCAGCACGGGCCCCTGGTGCGCCCGCGCGGCTTGCACGGCCGGCACGACTTCGGCGCGATGCTTCACGGCCATGCTGCGAATGCCGTAGGCTTCGGCAAGCTTCGTGAAATTGGGATTCAGCAGCGGCGTAGCCTCATAGTTCCGCTCGTAGAAAAATTCCTGCCACTGGCGGACCATTCCCAAATAGCCGTTGTTGATGATAGCGATGTTGACGTTGATGTTTTCCTGCACGATGGTGGCGAGCTCGGCCATGGTCATTTGAAAGCCGCCATCGCCCGCGACGACCCAGACGTCGGCATTGGGACGCGCCACTTTTGCGCCGATGCCGGCAGGCAGAGCGAAGCCCATCGTGCCAAGGCCGCCGGAGGTGATCAGCGAGCGCGGATGTTCGTGCTTGTAATACTGCGCTTCCCACATTTGGTGCTGGCCGACGTCGGTGACGACGATCGTGTCGCGATCGCGCGTTTCGTGCCACAGATCGTTGATCACGTGCGCG
>JASHRI010000234.1 GCA_030037435.1 Candidatus Acidiferrales bacterium
AGGCCATACGTATAATGCTTATCCGTGCCTGCCGTAAGCAGTGCTACTGAGATTTCTCGGTTCGCGCGGGACGTAGAAATGGATGGGCCACTGCAATATTTTCCTTGGGCACCGTAGGGCTTGGGATCG
Source organism: Candidatus Acidiferrales bacterium (assembly GCA_030037435.1). Classification (GTDB taxonomy): domain Bacteria; phylum Acidobacteriota; class Terriglobia; order Acidiferrales; family UBA7541; genus Palsa-295. The sequence goes on from JASHRI010000234.1 coordinate 130, forward strand.
AGTTCAGATGAGGCGCCCGTCCCGTTTTCTGCGATCGGGTTCATCTTATCCTTCGAATCCCTGGCGACTTGGCGTTCTACGAGTTTCCAGCTGATACATTGTCTGGTCCCATGCCCTCAGAATTGAGGCCTTACACTGAGGAATCGTCGCCTGCGCCCATCTGGCGGTTTTCCAGCCGAGAATCGGCCCAATCCATGCATATTTCCAGCGTAAGCGTGGCGGCTCAAGTTTGCCGCCTAGCTCCCCCGCAATCTTCTGTAACTCGGCAACTATATCGGGCCGCTCAGGATAGAATTCGCCGAGCCAGTTTTGTATGTAAGTTAAACAAGCACTCCTGGTTCGCTCGCTATCCTCCAGCAATCGGAGATACTGGATATGGAGCTTCATCGAAACGAGCAGTGCGTTTCTCTTTTTGTCGGACCTGCTGACTTGGCCCAGGCGATTCGAAGGAGTGTTGCGATAAAAGACCCTAGCTGTCGGCACGAAGCGGGTATGGTCAGACGCGAGAAGCACGCGACAAAAATATTCCCCGTCGTCGTCACTAAGTAGGTGTACGTCCCAGGGTCCCGCTGTATCGGATAGCTCACGGCTTGTAAGCCACGTGGCTGTCTGCATGTGCAGATTGTATGCGAGCTTCCGAAACAGCCATTCGACCGGTGGAAGATCCTGCCATAATGGTGTCGAAACGAACTTGGCCTGCCGCGGCCGATAATTGAAGAAGGCCCACGCCGACGACAGCAAAACGCGCTTGCTGTCCGAGCCTTGCAAGGATGCGATTTGTGTCTCGATCTTGTCCGGTGCGAGCAGGTCGTCGGCATCAAGATACTGAATATAGTCCCCTTGGCTCAAGGAAAGGGCATGGTTGCGGGTTGCCGCCGCACCTTCGTTTTCTCGTGACACAACAAGGACCTGCCTTGACGCAAATTGTCGCGCCACTTCGGCCGTTTTATCTTTCGACCCATCGTCCACGACGATAATTTCCTTGCGCGGCCAGGTCTGGCCGACTGCGGATCGAATCGTCTCGGCGATCCATTCCTCGGCGTTATATGCAGGAATCAAGATGGAAACTAGCGGCTGCATGTTAGAGATTTCCTCGCCTGTTGCGGCTCATGGCGCGCGTCTCGAATTATCGCCCAACCTCAACTGCTCCCGGACAGTCAGCAAAAACGATACCTGCTAGCACGGAATCGAGCCGCTCAATGTTAACTTGCAATTAAAAACAACGTTCCCATTTCCCATTTGAGAATTCTCATTTCGCGCGTCGCTGGCTTCTTGTTCTCCGCCGTTTGCGCGACGAGCGGATTGAGCGGTCCGCGAGTGGTCTCGGGTACAGTACAAATTCTGGCCGATGGGACAGTAGATTTCGGATTCTTTCGATACGTACTATAGACCACCATAAAGTAAAGGCAGTCTCAGGGGGAAGAAGACACGTGTTGAAAAAAGCGATATTCTGCTTTGCTTTTTTCCTGATAATCGGAATCTGCGGCTCCGCGTGCCACGCACAAACGGTCAACGCCGCGAGCTGCAATGCTTCGGACGTTCAGAAGGCACTCAACTCGGTGAATCAGGCCACGGCAGTGGTCGTGATCCCGTCCGGCACCTGTCCCTGGACTTCAGCGATTTCCTATACCGTCCCGTCCGTGGTCAGCAGCCTCACCATTCAGGGTCAGACCACGGTGAGCTGTATTGGAACGCCGGGCACATCAGGTTATTCCTGCACACCCGCCGACAACACGATCATCGAGGACAACGTCACGACAAACACGCCGCCGATATGGACCATCAATGTGGGCTCGCAGAATGTAGTGTTCACCATGGAGGGCCTGACGATCGAAACGGGCACATCGGGCGCTCCGAAGAACAACGGCATCGTTGATTTTGTCGGAACCTCTGCCCTGTTCCGGATGTCGCAGATCGACCTCATTACCAATTATCAGGGCATCGAGTGGGACGGTCAAATCGAGGGCGTGATCGATCACAGTTACCTGAACTGCGGTACAGCGAGCACTTACAGCAACTGCCTCCGCGTCTACAATGACCTCCTTGATAGCGGTCCCGGAAACGATGACGGTGGGTGGGCAGCACCTAGCGATTGGGGTTCAAGTCACTTCATTTACCTTGAGGATTCCATCTCAAACGGCGGTTACACGAACGACTGCGACCACGCAGGGCGGATGGTCGAACGGTACGACACGTTCCTGAACATCAACAATGCGATGGAGAACCACCCGACGAAGGACCCCACAGGGCCATCGCGAGGCTGCCGGGCGCAGGAGTTTTACCATAATTACGTTGGCAACACGACACAGACCTACAGTGCGATGGGTGGCCAAGAAGGAACGTGGCTTGTTTGGGGAAACACGGTAGCGAGCGGAACATCGCTGAGCCATTTCTGGGCCGGAAGCACATGGCGGAATGATCCCTCGCAGCCATCGCATGAAGAAAGCGCGGGATGCGGCACCAACTGCTCGCCTCCGAACGGCTGGGGAATGTGCGGTACAGACATCGACTACCCCGGCACTCCCGGCAGCGGCTCGCCGTGGGACGGCAACAGCACGGCCACCGGCTACCCGTGCCTCGATGGTTTAGGGCGTGGGCAGACGCAGCAGACTCTCAACGGGGCTAACTTCCCGAACCGAGTCAACAATTCAACAGGCACGCAATCCTGGCCGCAGCAAGACCTCGAACCGATGTACTTCTGGATGAACTCTCTGCCATCAAATCTTACCGGTAGCGCCGAAGTAGCAATTAACAGCGACTACAGCACCGCGGCAAACCGCGACTATTACTACGACAGCGCCAGCTTCAACGGCATGAGCGGGACAGGCTACGGGACGTTGGCGAACCGGCCGAGCACCTGTACGGCGGGACCGGGCGGGACGTACGGCCAAAGCCCAACAGGATCCTATGGCGTTGCGTATTGGGCCACGGATGCGAACAGCGGCAACGGGGAGCTGTACGTGTGTACAAGCGCGAATACCTGGACGGCGATCTATACCCCGTACACATATCCGCACCCTCTGGATGGAGGAACCGTAACTCCCAGCACAAGCGGTCCCACCAGCAGCGCCCCAGCGCCGCCAACTGGACTTTCCGCAATTGTTCAGTAGAGCTATTTGGGACTTCTGCGGCGGGCGAGGCATCAACGCCTTAGCGCCACTCTGTGTGTATCGGCTTCCTTCCCGTTAGGCGGCGCGTAACCCGTTGCGATCAAATTGTCACGCCAGCGCGGGACGAGATGCAGCGGATATCCCAACCATGCCAACGGTCGGAATAACGGATTCGTTGGTGAATGGTGCATCTGGCAATACTCAACGCGGCATTCCGTAAATCCAACCTTTCTAAGCTGCCAGTCGAGATGATCGCGACTGTATTCGAGCACATGACCCAGTGAAGTCTCATCGTCCGGGTACCGAAAATAATCGAAAATAGGCAGGCCCAATGCCATGTACAGGACGTTGCGGAGGCGGTAAAGATTTGGCGTAGTGCAGATAATCGCCCCACCAGGCCGTAGCACCTTTCGGAGACGCTCCAGCACAATGTAACCGGGTATGGGCAAGTGTTCGATGACTTCAGAAAAAAAGACGAAGTCAAACTGAGATTCAAAGGGTGGATCGGAATTGCACAAATTCCAATGGAACGTCGACAACCCGTGGCTCGCCATGTATGACAGATGTGGCCCCGGAAGATCGACCACCGCCCCACGGTCATGCCATAATTTGGACGCCATGAGCGCCAATTGCCCTCCGCCCACATCTAGGACATCGACAGGAGTGGAAGGAGCAAGAGCAGCAAGGCGCTGAATACATTCCTTGTAACGCGAGCGGTATCGCAGATAATACGCGCGGTCGCCAAACTTGATGTCGTCTTGGCAGACGAAACGCTCATACAAGACGTCGAAGTCGCGAGTCTTCCACGGCCGAGCCATCGGGGTTCCTCCTCATTGTCGAGCGGACTGATTCGAGTGTCTGGCTGCTCGTTCCGCTTAGGACACGGGGCGAGCCCGTAGCGCCGACCGAACATCAGCAGGTAACATCTTTGGGGGCGGAAGAACTGGTTTTGGACCTCGCCGAATGGCCCAGTGAACGATCTGCGTGATGGTCTGTGCCTTGGCGTCCCAGGTCAAGCGTCGTTGTGCGTACTGTCTGCCTTGCTGTTGTAACTGCCGCAATCGGTCCCGATTATCACCAAGGTCGGCCAGTATCTTTTCCATGTGCGACATCAAATCGCTCTCATTGGTCAGCGGTACCTTGAATCCGATTTCAGGATTAATGATATCGCCAGGGCCTCCAAAGTCGGCCACGACCGGCACCGCCCCGGCCGCGAGCGCCTCAAAAACCACCGCGCCTCCGAACTCACGAACCGATGGAAACACCAGCACGTCGGCCAACTGCAAGCGTTGCATTGTTTCCGCATGGCTCAGGAAGCCGCAAAACGACACAGAGTTTTCAATTTCGAGAGCTCTCACGAGGGTATCCAGCCGGCTTCGCTCAGGGCCGTCGCCGACAATCGTAAAGTGAGCTAAGCCCCTCCGCAGTAGGGGGGCCGCTGCGCGAATCGCGACATCACATGCCTTGTAAGGCACCAGACTACCTACGAAAATTAACTCAAGTCTGCCACTGGGCTCTCTATTAGGCACCGAACCGCAACAGAGCGAATCGCTGATCCCATTTTCGGGGAGAAAGAAAAGTTTGTCGCGATAGGCCGCGAACTCCGCATAGGTATGCGACGAGCCCGCGATAATCGCTGTCGCATGGCGATAGGTCGATCGAGCAAAAGGCAGCAATCGGTACGCGTTCCTGAGGCCAGAAACCCACTGTTTTTGGTTATCAGCTTGACTGAACCCTTCTGGCCACGGTAGCCCTCCGTTGATCGGGCCGATTACGAAGGGTATCGGTCCATTCCGCAGGAAAAATGCAAAGGGACTTGGTAAGACAGACGTTATCGGCAGCAGGCGCAGCACCGCTTCGAACTCGCCGGCAACTATTCGATTCCGCATCTGTCGCCAGGCAAACCATTCAAACGCTATCGAAAGCGGATAGCCGAATGCCGTCCACAGCTGGTTCCGGTAGTTATTTTTGAAAATCCGACGCAGGCTCCAATCATATAAGCGCTCTGTCGAGGCCATCCGGACTGTTTCGACCGCCCGAAACGGTCCCTGCCGGCGCCGCACCGAATGCTCGTAGGGTGATCGAACGGCGAGGGTCACGTCGTGAAGCCGGCCAAGCGCTTCTGCTTGCGAATAGCTTATGAGCGGACCGCATATTGAGTCCGGATTGCAATCGGGGGCTAAGACCAAAATTCGCATGCGGCTCATTGTTATAGCTTCGAATCCCGCGGGGCTTCAGCCGCAAAAGTTCGGTGGACTCGACTCGGTAAAGAACGAGTCGTTCCTTTCGTGCAGTCGCCGCCGAAACTCGATCGACTTTCGCGGTCCGAAATGCGACTGACCGTGTGTTTGGCAGATAGCATTCCAACAGTTCTTCCGCCCCGTAGCATTCGGTCCCTATCGGTGGTTATCTCGGAGACCTCCAAGGGTTCTGAGACGATTCTGCTTGCTTCTATGATAGCGAGGAGAAAGAAAATCCACATCGGATCGAGCATCCGGAAGCCCGCCTCGGTGATGTTATAGATCATTGCACAGAGGACGTAAGCTACCAGTAAGCCGCCAAGCATCGGTTCTCTGCGGAAGGCCTTCACAGAACGGCGATAACCGTCGAGCAATAGGAACATGATTAAGCCAACGCCTATCCAGCCCAGTTCGAGGTAGACCTCTACATAGCCGTCGTGAGCCTCATTCAGAGGAAGATTCGGAAATAGTTGCCATAGTCTTGCGAGGACCCGGGGGCTGAGCCAGAAACTTTCGAATCCAGCTCCCACAAGCGAATTGGACGCCATCGGGATCACGGCGGCCCAGATATCCGTACGACCCGTCAGATGCGAGTTCCGACCTAACGCGTGAGCGATGCCCGCCGTACCACCGAATAGCATCGCAAACCCAACGGCCATGAGAAGCGCCAGGACGAGCACGTGCACTGCGCCGGCGTTCCGCCTCACGAATCGGAGGCTGGTCGCCAGTAGGAGTCCGGCTCCAAGAACGAAGGCGACCGTGGACGTATCTGAATTCGCGAAACTTAACAGATATATTCCGAGGATCAGCAACGTCCACTGTGCCAACAGGTGCCTGCGGCGGTGGAATGGCATCTCGTCGGACCGAAGCAGGCCAATGATGCGCCAGAGTGCTCCCAGCAACAGAACGAACGTAACTACCCCGAGAATATTCTTATTAGTTGTTACGCCGAGGTTCGAAGGAGCTCCGCTGTATGAGTCATAGCCACGTCCGAGGTACGGAAAATATTTTATGAATAACAGGGAAGCAGGGATCAAAATGAAGCCTACACGTGAAAACACACGGCGAAGCGCGGCGACCGGATGTGCGTCGCTTACAACAATCAATATCATCAGCAGGTCACCAATCGACTTGACCCAGCGTTTGAGCGAAACCCCAGGGTAGGCGGACCAAAGGACACTGGCGAAGCAAAATAGGAAATAGAGCACGATCGGGAAATTCGCATTGAGCAACTTTAACACGTGGCGTCCGCGCCGGATGAGGACCAAGAGACCGGCAATGAACAGGATTGCAAAGAAAATCCGATCAAGAGGGCTGCCATCCAGCTGAACGTCGGCTCCTGCAGGCGGTGCGATACCTAACCAGACTGACACCGGCCTTGAACCTAGAATCCATAGGTAAATAACAGGCAGCCAAAGCGCCTTGGACGTTCGGACGGACCTGTCCCGGTCCAGGTAGAAAAGCGCGGCGACTCCGCAGGCATACACTACGCAAGCAATCGAAGGGTTCATCTTCTAAAATGACTCAGATACAGCCACGAGCCGTTGATTCAAGTATCTCATCGAGGATCGCGCCAATGCCGCACCCAGGACTGCACTCGTGCCAACTCCTAAAGACCCGCGGAACATTGATTCAAAGCGAGAGCGGAGGAACGGATTCGCATCATCAACCTTCGATTACTTGCCGGTATGCAGCAAGAAGGTTCGGGACTGAATACTGCCATGCGAGCTCTTCGCGAACTCTCGTTTTTCCGAGTTCGCCCATCTTTCTTCTTTCTTCTGGCCGGTCTAGTAACCAGAGGATTTTTTCCGCGAAATCTCTGACGCCCTCGCCTTTGTTCGCATACAGAGAAGCGCCCTGAGCACTGAACCTGCCTTCCTTTAAATCGAATTGCACGATGGGCTTTCCCATAGCCATGTATTCCATAATCTTGATCATGGTCGAGACATCGTTCATCTCGCTAGGCCGGTCCGGATTTACACAAACGTCCGCGGTTGACAGTATCTCGATCAATTCCTCATCGGAAATCCTGCCAGTAAACTCGACTGTGCCTGCCAACCCCAGGTCGACGACCATTTGCCTCAGAGCTTTAAGCTCGGGCCCTTTGCCGACACAGGTGAAGTAGACATCATTCCGCCCCATCACCTTCACCTGTTTTGCCACCTCGATCAGTATGTCGAGGCCGTCTTGAAAGTTCATGTTGCCAACGTATCCGACCAGGTAAGGTTTGCCATGCTTCCGCGCGGGGTTCGGTGCAACAGATTTGAAAGTTCGGAGATCGGGACCATTTCGCACGATAAATACGTTGTCGGGCCGGACGCCTCCGCGGGCTATCGCCATGTTCTGATAACTGGCGTTCGTCACCATAACAACGTTGCTGTAACGGTAGGACAGCTTTTCCAAGCCGATCAGAATCTTGTAAAACGTGCCCTGCCTCTCATACTTCGACACGTACAGCTCGGGATTCGCGTCGTGATGATCAAAAATGTATTTGACTCCGAAGAGCTTGAACGGCAGAGCCACCAGGAAAATGTCGTCCGGCGGGTTACACCCCTGAATCACGTCGAAACCGTGCCTCAGATAGATCCAGAGTGTGTATAAAAACTCGAAGAAGAAGGCACAACTATACTCGAATAAGAAGCCACGTGCCGTCCGCCCTTCTACTGGCATTGGGTGCCGGTAGATTCGCACCCCATCGATCACCTCATATCCCCGCGTGCAAGTTCCGAGCTTAGGACTCAGAACCGTGACCTCGTAACCGGAATCCCTGAGCGACGTAGCCTCCCGCCACACGCGACGGTCAATCGGCGCCGGCTGGTTCTCAACAATGATTAGCACTCGCTTCTTTGCCGACAGTCGGTATGTCGACTCAGCATTGCTGGACGATTTGGCCCCGCATTCGGAGCGGTCCCGTGCATCGATTGATCCGGGCTCGACTTGCGTGCCGGACGATTTACCAGCAGATGCCGTCGTAAGCGCCATTCTTGATTCCATTCTTTGAGATGCGCACAAAGTCCACCACCGACTGACCCGGGCGCAGTAGCTGAGGCACCTTCTCGAACTCGCTATCTTTGTGGCCGATCACAATGGTTTCGGCGTGCCGCAAGATCGCGTCCAAGTTGTCGACCATGAGTCGCGAAATATGCGGAATGCGGTTGAGAATGAAATCCCGATTGGCCCCGACCAGCGAGGCGACCTGGACATTCCGGTCGTAAATGCGTAAGTCGTAGCCTTTCCCGCTTAACCGCTCGATGATTTCGATCATCGGGCTCTCGCGCAAATCATCAGTGCCGGGTTTAAAACTGAATCCCAGGATGCCGATCCGCTTGTTGCCCTTCTCCATGATCAACTCCAGGCCTCTGGCGACCTGCAGCTCGTTGCTAGGCAAAATCGATTTCAGAATTGGCAGCTCCAGGTCATGCAATTTCGCGGCATAGGCCAGGGCGCGGAGATCTTTCGGCAGACAAGAACCTCCAAACGCAAAGCCGGGCAAAAGGTAAGCCGGAGAGATGTTGAGCTTGGTATCTTTCAAAAAA
>JASHRI010000020.1 GCA_030037435.1 Candidatus Acidiferrales bacterium
GTGGCGGCGCCGATCCCGCTGCCTCAGGTCCTGCGCCCGCGCCGCCGCGTTGGCGGCGAAACGCGCGCGGCTCGCCGCTCTTGATCGCGTAATCGGACGGCACTTGGAACAGGGTGGCCTCCGGCTCCTGCCGCTGAATATTGGTCAGCTGCCACGTGCTGTTTCCACGAATCGGATCGGTGCGTTTGGTCATCACCACCATTTGCAGATCGGGCGAATACCATTGCTCGGTGGTGATGACGATCGGTTTCTCATTGCCCACTTGGCCGGCAGGAATGGTGTGCGTGTAAAGCGTGCCCTGCGCCACCACGCCATTGATCGTCTGCGTACCGAGCGAGGTCGTGGTCACGTTCCGTCCAAAGCCGGCTCCCGGGCCGGCATTTTCCGAGCCTCTGATTTGAGGACGCCCGCCCCGGCGCTGCATCTGCAAGGAATGCGCGACCTTGCGGTCGGGCTGAAGCACGTACTGCTTTCCGGCCACCACGTCGTTAATGAACACTACGTGCGGAGTCGTCGTGTTCGCGGCGGCCCAGCCGCCAATGGCTGGCAGCGTCATCTCGCGACGCGTGCGGCCCTGGCTATCGCGGGCCATCGTGCCGCTGGTGGTGCGCTGGATGCGATTGCCGTCGGCGAGCACTTGCGTAATTTCGGTCGAAATCGTCGCCGTGAACGGAGAGGACGTCACCGTCTTCCCGCCCAGCCCTTCTTCGAAACCGACGAAGTCAATCGCGTCGTCGCCCGCGAGCGGCCCTGGGCCTACGTGCACAAAGAACGCGTTGGGGCCCGGCGGTGGCGGTGGAGGCATCGCCTGCGATTGTGCCCGCGCAATCCCGATAACACAGGCAAGCGCTAGCGCCAGAATCGCCAGACTGATCGCTTTTGATTTCTCGGCAATCCACATTGCCTTATCCCTCCTGTTACGCCGTCGTTGTCCCGCCCTGAGCATCAGAATGACTGGCTTCCCTCGTTCTGCGAGACCAGCCGAATCGCCTGCGGCGTGCCGTCCGCGCTTACGATCAAATCCACCGGCACCGTTCCATCGCCCTCCATCGCTTCCACAGGCAGGCCGAACGACGCGAGATCTGAGCGGGGAATTTCCACGCGCACCACAGCGCCATCGTCGAGCAAAGCCGGATCGTAGGCGCCCGGAACGGGCGTGAATTCGGTTGCGTCCTGAGCGTCCGAAACGTCAGACGCCGAGTCGGCAGCGGGTTGTATCGCGTTGGTCGTAACCGGCACAGTCGGCGTGTTCTTGGCCAGCGCAGTTGTCGGTCCATTTCCAACAACGCTCGGCGAGTGGTTCCTTTCCACACCCGCGCGGCGGTACATCCACAAGCCAAGGACGAGCAGGACAGCCGCGGCGACGCTCATAGCCGCGATCTGCCAGCGCACACGCTGCTGCGACGCCAGCGCTTTCTGCCGGCGCAACTCGCGCAGCAAATTCGCTTCCACGCGCGGCGGAGCAGCGAGCGAAGTGCCGGCGACGGTGCGCAGACGAAAGCTCAACGACTCCGATTCCGTCAGAAGTTGTGCGCACTTGCTGCACGTTTCCGCGTGGGCCAGTGCGCTCTCGCGCGACACCATTCCAAACGTGCCGGGCCGATCGAGGTCGGCGACCAAATTTTCGAATTCTTCGCAATCGAGCGGCATCATGTCTGGCTTCATGTCTTCGTCCTTCGGTTCGCCCTTAGCATCTTCATTTTCGCTCATTCGCCCACCGCCGTAACGCGGCGCGCCGTTCGCGCCTCGCGTAATTTTTCGCACAGCAAGGCCCGGGCCCTGTGTAGCCGCGAACGCACGGTGCCCACTGGACAATCGAGAGTGGCCGCCGCATCCTCGTAGCTCATTTCCTCCAGCTCGCACAGCACCACGACTTCGCGATAATTTTCGGGCAGCGTGGAGATCGCCTGCCTCAACTGCCGCTTCGCCTCCTGCGCAATCAGGCTCTCCCCATGCCAGCTCGAACCATTTCCGTTCCTTGGGACTAGCCGCTGAAACTGCCCGTCATCGTCTCCCATCGGGACGAGCCGCTGGTCCTGTTCCCAACGCTTCCGCAGGTGGTTCCGTGCGATGCCAAACAGAAATCCGCCAAGGGTCCCACGGGTAGGGTCAAATCGCCGGGCATCGCGGATCAGGGCCATAAACACCTCTTGCGTCACATCCTCGGCCACCGATGCATTTCCACTCATATGTAGGGCAAAGCGGTAGATCGCCGGGTGCCTGCGGCGGTAGAGGACCACAAACGCATTCTCCTCTCCAGCGAGCATGCGGAGCAGAAGGTCCTCGTCACTCGGTTCGGTGACTCGCGTCATCTTAACTTTCGGACGGCCTGGCCTTCCTCTCAACATATGTTCCGTATAGACCCGTCGGGAGTTCCGATTTTTTCCACTCGGAGGCGCTCCCGGTCCTTGACCAACTGCCCGCTCTCCCATAACTTAGGGACCCGAATACGAGTTGACTCGAACGCCGGCGAACCGATTTCATCTGGGTCCACTGGGCGCCTGGCAGGAGGAATCATGCAGGAATTTGACCCCCACGTCCTCGAAGAGAAGCCGATCCCACCTCCCGCGCAGTTCAGCCGGGAGGCGCACGTGAAATCGATCGAGGAATACCGTCAATTATACGACAGAGCCCAGCTCGACCCCGAGGCCTTCTGGCGTGAGCAAGCCAAGATGCTCGACTGGTTTGAGCCGTACAAGAGTGTGCTCGAATGGGAGCTTCCCCATGCCAAATGGTTCACGGGCGGCAAGCTCAACGTGGCCCACAACTGCATCGATCGCCACCTTGCCAAGCATTCGGATAAACCCGCTCTGTTGTGGGAGGCCGAGGACGGCACAAAGGTCCGCCTCACCTACGCTGCCCTGCATGAGCGCGTCTGCCGTTTCGCCAACACCTTGAAATCCCTTGGCGTAAAAGCTGGCGACTGCGTTGCCATTTACATGCCGATGATCCCGGAGCTGCCCATCGCTATGCTCGCCTGCGCGCGAATCGGTGCCGTACACTCCGTGGTCTTCGGCGGATTCAGCTCCACGGCTCTTTCAGACCGCATTGCCGACGCCAAATCCAAAATTCTGATCACGGCCGACGGCGGTTATCGCCGGGGCCGCGTGGTTCCGCTCAAAGACACGGCCGACGCCGCCCTCGAAAAATGCCCGACCATCGAAAAATCAATCGTCGTGAGGCGCACCGGCGAAAAAGTCGCATGGAAAGAGGGACGTGACCTTTGGTGGCACGACCTCGAAAAAGCCGCCTCGAAGGATTGCCCCGCTCCGGCGCTTGACTCCGAGCACCCGCTCTACATCCTCTACACCAGCGGCACCACCGGCAAACCCAAGGGTGTCTTGCACACTTCCGCGGGATATCTGCTGCAGTGTATGTGGAGTGCCCGCCTCGTCTTCGATCTGCGCGAAGGCGACGTCTACTGGTGCACCGCCGACATCGGCTGGGTCACCGGCCACAGCTACATCGTCTACGGCCCGCTCGCCAATGGTGCAACCATCGTGATGTACGAAGGCGCGCCAGACCAGCCCGCGAAGGATCGCTTCTGGCAAATCGTCGAGCGCTACAGGGTCTCGATTTTCTACAGCTCCGCGACGGCGGTCCGCGCCTTCATGTCGTGGGGCATGGAGTGGATCAACAAGCACGACATTTCAAGCCTCCGCCTGCTCGGCACGGTGGGAGAGCCCATCAATCCTGCTGCCTGGAAGTGGTATTACGATGCCATCGGCAAGAACCGCTGCCCGATCGTCGACACTTGGTGGCAAACGGAAACAGGCGCCATGATGATTTCACCGCTTCCCGGCGCCACGCCCACCAAACCGGGCTCGGCCACACTGCCACTTCCCGGGGTCGTCGCCAAAGTCGTCAACATGCAGGGTCAGCCAGTCGGCCCCGGCGAGACCGGCTATTTGACCATCCAGAAGCCGTGGCCCTCGATGCTTCGCACGATTTATGGCGACGATGAGCGGTTCGCACGCGAGTACTGGAGCCGCATCCCGGGCGTTTATTTCGCCGGCGACGCCGCGCAGTGCGATAAGGATGGCTATATCTGGGTTCTCGGCCGCGTCGACGACGTGATCAAGGTCGCGGGCCATCGCCTTAGCTCGATGGAAATCGAAAGCGCGCTCGTAAGCCATACCTCGGTGGCGGAAGCGGCTGTAGTTGCGCGACCGGACGAAATCAAAGGCGAGGCGATCGTTTGCTTCGTCACCCTGCGCTCGGGACACACGCCTTCAGGCGATCTGCGCGGCGCACTGATCGAGCACGTCTCGGCGACCATCGGCACTATTGCGCGCCCGGCAGACGTTCGCTTCTGCGATTTGCTGCCCAAGACGCGCAGCGGCAAAATCATGCGGCGCCTGCTCCGCGAACTCGCACACAAGGGGGGCATCAGTGGCGACGTCACCACACTCGAGGACATGAGCGTAATCGAGCGCCTCGCGAAGGCGCAGGGCCAGGGAGAAGAAGAATAGGGGGCTGGAAATTCCTCTTGCGGACGCGCCAATCCGCCAGGCGCGCAAAACAATATCCGTTTTTCCGGGCCGCGCGTCTCGCTAGTAATTAGCGGCCTTTGACAACTGATGCAGCCGGTATGCGGCAGCTCGCTCTACCGAGCGCTTCTGCCTTGGCTTGGGTGTCCCCTCAAAATCTCTGATCTCGGTAGCTTGATACAGATATTCCTTGTCGCACACCCGGCAGCGGAGCGTGTAAACACGCCCGCTTCGCTCTGCCTCGTCGCTCGATTGTCTGCTCTTCGCTTCCAACTCAGCCACAATGGCGGGAAGCGGAATGGGTTGTTCGCAATCAACGCAAACCACGCCTCGATAACGCTGCACACTTTTTTCTTGTGCCATCAAAATTCTCTCCTCAGGGGTTGTGGAAGGGTGGGCCCGAACGAGCCGCATCCTATACCCGTGCCTGTCTCGTGTCCAGTCCCAACGCGATGGAAATAAAATTCGCCGCATCGTCTTCATATCGCGAATGTTGGCGCCGCTTCTTGTTATATACTTCCCGCCGTTCGCACGCGCGCATTGATGCCGCTAAAGCAATTAATCGTTGTCGATTCAGCAAGATCGGCTCGGGGGGACTCAGTGAAATTTTCCGCATCAAAAATTCTCATAGTTAGCATCGCAATTCTTCTCGCGGGCTTCTTGGCTCAGCCGGCCCTGGCTCAAAAGAGTGCCCAAAAAGAACGCCCCGGCGACTGGCCGATGTATGGCCACGACTTAGCATCCACCCGCTTCTCGCCCCTTAAGCAAATCAACACCGAAAATGTTTCGACGCTGACTCAGGCCTGGTCCTACGCGATGCGTCCCGGCGGCGCTGGACCTGCCGGCGCGGCCTACGCGCAGGTCACTCCAATCGTCGTCGACGACGTGATGTACCTCCCCGCCGGAAATCGCATCGAGGCCCTCGAACCCGAAACCGGCAAGGAAATTTGGCGCTACGAGTTGAAATCCGGCCTCGCCTCCGCGCGCGGAGTGGCTTACTGGCCCGGCGATCGCACGGATCCGCCGCGCATTTTCTTCACCAGCGGCCATAAAATCATCGCGCTCGATCCGCACACCGGCAAGCTTTCCACCGGTTTCGGCCAAGGCGGCGAGA
>JASHRI010000235.1 GCA_030037435.1 Candidatus Acidiferrales bacterium
GACCCGTTTGCCGCGAATCGCTCGAAAATTCACGTTGACGGAAGCCCCTCGCGAGGTCCTGCGGACGCCAAGGTGACGCTCGTGGAATTTGCGGATTTCGAATGCCCGCACTGCCAGGAATTGTATGAAGCCCTCAGAGCCGTCGAGACGCAATTTCCCCAGGTTCGAGTGGTCTACAAGAATTTTCCGCTTACCGAAATTCATCCCTGGGCGGAAACCGCGGCCATCGGAGCGCGCTGCGCGTACGAACAATCGCCCGACGCGTTCTGGAAGGTTCACGACGCCATCTTCGACAACCAGGACGTATTGTCGGCCGAAAACGTGTGGGACAAGCTAACTGGATTTGCCACGCAGGCGGGCCTGAACGCGGATACGTTTAAGGCCTGCATGTCCTCCCAGGAGGCTCAAAAGGCCGTCGATGCGGAGCATGCCCAAGGAGTAGCGCTCGGCGTGAATAGCACGCCAACCCTCTACATCAACGGCCGCCCGATGGTCGGCGGCGATACGCAGACGCTCGAGCAGTACGTTACCTACGAACTCGCGTCACATCCCAAGTGACGCCGCGGCCGCTTACTCAGAGTCGAATTCAATTCTTCCGACGTAACGAGGCATCGGCCGGCCCTCCGATGCTGTCTAACTGCCCAATTACGCGGACCGTGGTCGGCTATCTAGGAAAATGGTGGGCGAGGAAACCGTTAATCCCGTGCCCGGGCTCCGAGCCCCAGGTCCAATAGAGTCCCAGGTAGGCGTAATTCTCGGTTAGGCCAGCGACCGAGTGGCCGTAAGCGAAAAGCAGTTGAAAGCCGGGATTTCGAAAATAGTAGTAGCCGCCCGCGTCGATCATCGTGGTGGCATGAATTTGAGGCGTCGCGTAACCCTCCGCTCCGTGATGAAACACCTCGGTTCCGAGGGTCCACTTCTTGCCGATGTCGCGTTGCACCAGCCAGCCTCCGTAGGCGAAATTGTTGTACTGCTTTTGCGGAACGATCTCATACCCACCGCCGCCATAAGTGGTCCAATGGCCCCAACTTTTTTGCAGCCATACCGGAAGCTTGTACCACGTTGTCCCGACGCCAAGCCCTTTCGAGTAGCTACCTGTGGGAATTTCAATCATGGTGAAGGTGCCGATCATCGGGCGGCGTTTCGTCTCCTTCACCCACTGGAATTTCACCCCGAATTCGGTGTCGGTGAGGCCGTAGGCGCTGGGGCCTGTACCGCCGGGAAGATAGGCCGGATTGTTGGAAGGAATGATCGCGCCCAACGGAACGACCATGTGAATCTGAAGACGTGGCACGGCTCCCCAGTTGAATTCCGCAGCAGGGCCTATGGGATCGTTTTCGACGGGCGTACCGTCGTCGGCGCCGAAAATGTAGAACTCGTAATGGCGGAAATCGACCGGCTCCGGGTCGTCAGTCTGAAACGGCGGGCCAGCAAAAATCGGCTTGGCGCAGGCCAGGAACAGCAGCACGAGCCATAGGGAGTGGCGTTTCATCGCTCGTCCTCGAACATTTCTCCAAAAAGCTCCTGAACACGTCTTCTCGCGATGCGGAGCGCCTTCCGGCCCGCCGGTGTGGCGCGATACATGCGGCGCACCTTGCCGTTAACGCTTTGAGTCGAGGAGCGCAACAGACCTTTGCGTTCCATGACGGCCAGCAATGGGTAAAGGGTGCCGGGGCTGAGCCGGTAGCCGTGGTGGCCAAGCTCCTCGATCATCCAGAGGCCAAAGAATGGTTTCTCGCACGCGTGGTGCAAAATGTGGAGCCGAATCAAGCCGGAATAGAGCTCGCGAGTGTCGTTCACGATCGCCTCAGGCTTGCCGATCTAAGTTCGAGGCTCATTTTCTGAGCAATCGGTCCGCGAGAGGCGGAAAAGTCAGAAGCAGTGCGATAGCGAGGAGAACGAACGAAAGTACGCTAATCCTGGAGAAGTTGACTGTCCGATGCCGCCACAGCCGAGCTAGAACAAGCCACGCTGCAAGCCAAACAACCACGGCCACTGAGGTGACGCCCGATAGAGATCCCGATGGCGGATAAAAACTGAGCCAGTGGGTAAGTGTTTTGGAGCCGTCAGACGCCACGGCAAGTACGGCAAGCGTACAGCTTCCAATGCCGGCGGACAAAATCGCGGCTGCAGCTGGGCCGTTGGGTATTGTCGCTTCTGGCTCAGTCATTTCACCGCTCGCTAAACAAATGAATCTCGGGACCGCCGTTAACGGGTGCCTGTTTGTTGATCATGGCACCGAAGAAAGCGGCGATTCCTGCTGAGACTAAAGCAACGCATGCGAACACCAATACGGCGTGGCGAATTTGCCGGCATTGTTTCACTGCCGCGCGCTGCGCGATGAGGACGTATGCCGTCATGGTCATGGCGATCGGCGCCAGCCATGCGACGTGCTCTTTCCATTCCATCCCGAGTTCGTGCCATCCGGAAGTGGCTCCACTGGAGAGCAAAAGCCACTGCGGGTAGGCGGTGAGGTCGGTGATTCCGGCGGGAGGATGGACACGGTACCAGGGATAGACGATATATGTGCCCCCGAGCACGGCGAGCCAGCCCAAAGCAGCCGTCAAAGTCAAATAGATGGCGGCCAGGGAGCGCCCTCGTGCAGAAAGCTCGAATCCGCCGGCCGTGTATGTCGAAGCAATCATTTCAACCACAGCCGCAAAGACGGCCATCATGAAAAAGCAGCCGAAGAACATTCCGTGGATCATGGTAACAGAAGCTCGCAGGCTGATTTGCATGACCGTTCCCACCTCGATCGATATCGAGTGGCGATACCGGACTACGATATCGGAGGACGATATACCTATCTGACTTACGAACCAGAGTCAACGCGAAGTTGAATGAACCCACTCCACGTCCTTGAGAGGCGAGGGAAAGTGTCTTCAGCAAAGACCTGCTTGGTTGCTATCGGAGGCCGGGCCACGTGTAATATCCCGGCCCCACACGTAGGTGATGGTGCCAGGCCATCGGAAACGCCCACGAGACCATCAGCCCCAGTACAGTCTGTCCAATCGCGAGCGGCAGAATATTTCGCACGCGCCCAAACATCCAGGACATCGCTGCGCCGCCAATGAAAGTCAGCGGCACCAGCACGGGATTTGGCCAGTGGCAAGCAGCGAAAATTATTCCGGTCAGCGTCGTGGCGATCCATTCATTGCCGATCGCCAAGAGCATCCGATTGTGGATCAGGGAATTGAGCGCCACCTGTTGCACCACGCAGAATGCAAAGTATCCAAACAGCCGAGGCCAGAAAACGGAACCAGGCGGCAGAGACCACGGAGCGCGGAGGGTGATCGCGATCGCGAGAAGGCCCGCGGCGAATAGGCCGAACACAATCAGTGCCAGGCGTGTCGCCGACCAAAGATTGTCCGCTCGCCAGCCGAGCGTACTTGGATTGTCGCGGTAAGCGGCGAACGAGGCTGCGAGCCAAACTACGAAGAGTAGCCACGTCCATCGCGCAGTGAATTGCAATTGCCAGATAAACCACAGCACGAACGCCGGGAAAAGTATCACTTCCACTCGCGCGAACCATCGCTTGGACCGGGGATTCACGGCCGCCTTGCTGTTTCTGCCTTTAGCTCGCGGAGCAAGTCAGAGAGGTTCGTTTGCTGTGGGTCCGTGCTCTCGCCAAGGTACATCTTCCATTCGACGTCTGGGAAGCCCATGCGCGTGGCCTGTGCCGGCAGTTCGTCGTGCCACTCTCGACGCGATATCGCGCTGGCAGACGCGAGAGCTTGATAAACCACGCGATGCTCAGGATTCGACCACTGGTGCGGTTCGAGCTCGCGAAGAGCGTGGGCGAGCCTGTTCGCTGAATTGGTGCCGCAGAGAGCGCGCAGAATGGCGAGTTCGAGTCGTGAAATTGTTTGCGAGTGAAAGTGATCGGGCGCGGCAGATTGGACCGGATTGCTCATGCGCCATTATAGGCGCGGGCCGCGACACCAACACAACGCACGATCACGAAATGAAGTGGGATTTGGGCGTCGCGGGATGCGGAAGAAACCGATCCCGCGACGAACGAATCAGGCTGCGGCGTTCACTACCGGGCGAACGAAATCTATGCGGTCGATGCTGGCGGCAACTCCGTAAACTGCCGGTACCTCTTCGCCGGCCAATTGATCGGCCCGCAGCACTCTGGCACTTGCACGCACCAAAACGGACGAGGTGCGGTCCTTTTCAGTGGGCAAGGCAAAGGTCAACTCCATGTTAGTACCTGGGCTCATCACTACATCCGAATGAAAAAACACACCCGACCGAGAAATGTCGCGAAGCTGAGCCGTGTGGAACTCTGCCGTCCGTAGACGCGACATAGAGACCTGCAACGGCAAGTAAACCTCGTACCGTCTGGCCTTCCGACGTTCTCCCATGGGTCATCCCCCCCTGCTAGTTAGACTGCAATGTATGGGCCAGGGGAGTCCTGTCGATCCACCTGAGAGCAAAGACCTTAGGCCCTTCAGGTGGACGCTCTACCCTCCCAACTGTGGAAAAATTTCCCAGAGAGGGAAAGAGATGCACAGCGCACGGCCAAATTTGATATCAGATAGGTGGTACTAAACCTATCCAGATAGTTGGATTTGCGGTCTCGGGGGGTTAGTAAACCGGCTCGTGCAATATCGATGAGGCCTCTGCCGCCGTGAGTAATCCCTTCGAGACCAAGAGCTGAACCAGCCGGACCAAGGCTGCCTGGTCGCGATCCGTATTCGATCGGGGTTTTGCGCCACCGAGTTTGCTTTCAGGCAAAGCTGCCGCGCGCGAACCGGTCAATTCCGTCAGCCATTGATCGAGAGCCTGACGTTGCGTTGAATCTAGTGTGCCGAACGCGATGCCCATACCCAAGCCGGTCTGCGAGTAAACCACGACCCCTCCGGTTTCTAGCGCCGTCTTGGCCTTGCGAACGCGCACCTGCACCTTGGCCCCAACGGGGAACGGAACCATTGTGTCGACAAAGCAGCCCCCGGGACCAAGATCCGTGGTTCGGGTCGAGAAACGCGCGCCAGAGCTGAGGTCTACCACCTCGGCGGAAGCGGTGAACAGATGGCGGTTCGAACTGCGCCGTTCGGCCTCTTTGGCGACCGTCGTTTCATCACTCCGATTGTCGTGCGAATAGGTCTTGGATCCGTGGTCATACATAAACGCAATCCGCCTCCAGCTGTCAGATTATCGCCGTCGTTTCGCGCTCGCCGCCCGCCAAGTCATTAGCAACGTAGCTCCATTGTCCCCGCGGGTGTCGACAGCGACAAGCGCAAACCCCACCCAGGTGCTCAAAGACAAATCACCGATTGCACAGCTGAAAGTTGCTGTTCAACGAATCGCTAGCTGACAGTTACGTTACCCGGTAAGTTTCCGCGCTCACAGCAAGACGCGTACTGCCACGCCATGGCTGCCGTCGTCGCGATGCTCTAGCCGCACTACCGACGTCAGGAAACGCCTCCGGGCCGACGCTTTATCGCCATAAGGGAAGGTGGCAATCAGCCGCATCCCCATAAAATAGTGAGGCATGAACGTCGTGAAATAAATCCCGTCGCGCGTGAAATCGATCACCTGCGCTACGTCCCCGATCTCCGAAAATCGAGCGTCAAATGGCCTGATGTGCACCGGCAGCGACACCTTCAGCCGCGCTCGGCCTCGCTTGTCGCGCCCCGGCTTGCGCACCGGCGCAGCTGCCCGCGGCTCGGCAAGTGTCACCATGGGACTTCGCACTGCTCGCACGCTCTTCCTCACCATGCGCGTCAGTCTAAGGGCTCAAAACGCCCGCATCCATAGGAAGGGGGTACTATCTATCTGAACCTTGCCGGTGGGGTCGTGAGCATCGGGAAGGCCAGACCGCGGGAGCTTTGGCGGTTTCCGGCACATATTGGCGTCTCCGCCGCGATCCACAGCAAGACTGCCTTGACAGACAGCTCAGTCGAGCGTTACCGTACATGGGTGCGAGCCTCGCTGGGGGAAGATTTCGAGGCCGCCCGAGTTTCGGGTGACGCGTACATGAACCGGAATGAAAAGCAGCGCCAGCTTAGACCTGTAATTGTAGTAGTAGGGCTGGTGTGCGCGTCTCTGCCCGGAGGGCGTGACTGAGCTGAGCAACACAGAATCTGAAAGGCTCATGAAACCCACCTGCCAGAGGCGCTGGCAAGGTGGGTTTTGATTTTTTGGCGGTCAGGAGGCAGTGAAATGGGCGGTGACAAGCAGACGATGATCGGGGCCAGGATACTTTGGGAGTGTCTCGAGCGCGAGGGCGTGAAAACCGTTTTCGGCTATCCGGGCGGCGCGATTCTGCCCGCGTACGACGCGCTCCACCACAGTTCGATTCGCCACATTCTGGTGCGTCACGAGCAAGGCGCCACGCACATGGCCGACGGTTTTGCCCGCGCCAGCGGTGGCGTAGGCGTCGCGGTCGCAACATCGGGCCCCGGCGCCACGAACATGGTCACCGGCATCGCCACAGCGATGATGGATTCCTCACCGATCGTCTGCATCACAGGCCAAGTCGGCAGCAAACTGCTCGGCTCCGACGCCTTCCAGGAAACGGACATCACCGGCGTCACTTTGCCCATCACCAAGCACAACTATCTCGTCACGCGCGCCGACGAAATCGCTCCGGCCGTTCGCGAAGCGATGTACGTCGCAAAGTCCGGTCGTCCAGGCCCGGTGTTGATTGACATCACCAAGGACGCGCAGCAAAGCAACGGTGAATTCGACTGGGAAGCCGCCGCCCCTCGAATGCGTGGCTATCGCCCCGATCTTTCACCGGCCAGGGAAGCCTACGACAAGGCGCTGGAAATGATTCAATCCGCGAAGCGCCCGCTGATTCTCGCGGGTCACGGAATTTCGGTTTCCGGCGCCGAGCGCGAAGTGCAGGACTTTGCCGAGCGCAGCTGCATTCCCGTGGCGATGACGCT
>JASHRI010000236.1 GCA_030037435.1 Candidatus Acidiferrales bacterium
CGGCCCAGCGATACACGTTGTGTTCCCGCACCATCTGCCGCATTCGCTGCATGCGCGCCTGCCTCTCCTCAGCGCCCATTTCGAGCGACATGCGAATCGCGTCGCTGAGCTGTTCGGCATCGTAGGGATTCACGATCAATGCGTCGCGCAGCTCCCGGCTTGCGCCGGTAAACTGGCTGAGAATCAGAGCGCCTTCCTCATCCTCGCGGGAAGCTACAAATTCTTTGGCTACTAGATTCATGCCGTCATGCAGCGAGGTAACCATGCATAAATCCGCGGCCCGGTAATATGGCAAAATCTCTTCGTGGCTGTGATGCCGCGTAAGCATCACGATGGGCTTCCAGTTCCCCGTCTGGAATCTCGCGTTGATCCGAGCGGCTTCGGCTTCCACGTCGTTCAGGAAATGCTGATAGCGTTCGATGTGAGTCCTGCTGGGAGCGCCGATCTGCACGAACGTAAACTTGCCGATATACGCCGGCCACCTTTCCAAAAAACGCTCCACTGCTCGAAAGCGCTCGAGAATGCCCTTGGTGTAATCGATTCGGTCTACGCCCACTCCCAGGAATTGCGCGGTGACTCCGAGGTTCTTTAGGAGCTTGGCCCGCTGCACATAAGGTGAAACCACGGGGTCCTGTGATGGAAGCAGCGACTCGCGGATGTCCACGCTGATCGGGAAGGGCCGTACGAACGTTACGTGGTCGTCGCGCTTCACCGCAAACCGCTCCCACTCGATTCGAGATTGCAGCGTCTGGTCGACGGTTTCCAGAAAATTGTTGCAGTGCGCCTGTGTGTGGAAGCCGACCAGATCGGCGCCCAGCAGCCCATCCAGCAATTCTCTGCGCCAAGGGCAAATTCCAAACGCTTCCGGATTCGGCCAGGGAATGTGCCAGAAGATCGCGATTCGCACTTCCGGCCGCTCCTGCTTTACCATGCGCGGCAGCAGAGCGAAGTGATAATCCTGCACGAGCAGTAGCGGCTGGCTTGCCCCGGCCATTTCTTCGAGCACAGCGTTCGCGAATTTCCGGTTCGCGCCTTGATATGTCTCCCAATCGGAAGCGCGGAAGAGCGGCCTGGTATGCGCGATGTGGCATAGCGGCCAAAGACCCTCGTTCGAGAATCCGTAGTAGTACCCGTCTTCTTCCTCTTTTGTGAGCCACACTCGCCGCAGCGTATATTCCGGCTTGTCGGGAGGCACCCGGATTCGATCGTGCTCGTCCACAGTCTCGCGGTCGGCGCTGCCGCTGCCTTGCGCGACCCATGTGCCGTCGCACGCGCGCAAAATCGGCTCAAGAGCGGTCACCAAGCCGCTGGCCGGCACCACCGCCTCGATTCCCTTCTGCTTGCGGACATGAATGTACGGTTCGCGGTTTGAAACGACGAACAGCGGGCTTTGCTCAGTTTTGTTGCGGATACTCAACCGCAGCCGGTCCGCGGTCCACATCGACTCGCCGGTTTCACGCAACCGCGCTTCCTCTTCCGCCGCAGCCCGCGCTTCCGCCAGACTGCGCGCCAGATTCATCACTTCCGCTGAGAGCGGCGCCAGAAAATCTTCGTTGGGCAGCTTCGGCCGCGGCGAGAGTCTGCCCACGCGGAGTTCTTTCATCCATTGCGTGGTGCGCGAAATCGGCAGCACGATAGTCCAGCGGATAATCAGCGCGGTAATAAACACGATCAGCAGCACTTCGGCGATAACGTGCCATAGCGTCTCGCGCCAAATGGTCTGGCTCTGTGCCTCGATGTAAGTGGCGTCGTGAAATATCGCCAGCACACCGTCCATTTGCGCGTCCGTGCTGCCATGCAGCGGCAGGTAATAGACGTGCATGGGCGTCCCTGCCAACCCGATGAATTCGCTGATGCCCTGATCATCTGTATCCTGTTTCAGGCGATCCAGCGGCACCGCTGGCGGATGGAAACGCTCGATCAGGTTCCCGCTCTCGGCCAGTACTTCTCCACCCGCGTCGTAGATCACGACTCCCGCCAGGTTCTCGCGGTTGCCGAATCGCTCCACAATGCGGCGCAGCTCGGTATGAGAACGCCGATCGAGTGCCGGTTCAACAATCTCTTGCAAGCTTTCGGCGAGAATCTCCGCGCGCCGCGCCAGGTCGGCGCGAAGGTCGCGCTTCTCCGAGCGCACCTGGTTGCGAGCCACGAAAAAAGTTACAAGAGTGATCCCGACCACCAGCAGCAGGATCAACCGCAAGCTGAGTCGCACTCTAGCTCCCTCACTCTGTGATTGTCTGTTGAGAACCCGCTCTCGAGATACGGAGCTGGCTGGGGAAGCTCACTATCTCGATGATCCGACCGGTTGCGGCCGTCGCTAGGCTGAGGCCGGCTCGATGCTCTGGACGCGGATGGTGTTATTCGACGCATCGAGGACGCCGGTGACTTTCACCTGCTTGTCCTCGAATTTGGAAGCGGAGTGTTGGTCGTCCAGTTGGTACACCGCGTTTCTGGCCTTGCCCTCCGACACCAAGATGAATTGGTCGCCGCTCTTTGCGATGGTTCCAACGAACGTTTTCACGCCCGAGTGTTCGTTCGTCGCCCGCTCGCTCGTTGGGGTCGCGGATTCACTCACCACAGCTGCATTGGCCATGGCGGCGCTCGAAACGCCCAGTGGTTCTTCGGCCGAGACGCTGTCACCGGCCGCCCTTGGCACTTTCGACACAATCATCGCGCCGAACGCCAGAGCGAACGCAGCCACGCTCATTATCAGTTTTTTCATATCGCACCTCCGGCACCGAAACAGGGCGGCCGGGCTGCCCATTGACACGTAAACAGGCAAACCGGCTGCCACTGGTGCGACAGATAACAAGCGCTGAATTACCACGCTTAGAATACCACTCTCGCGTTTGCCGGGAAGACTTTTCCGGGTTGCTCGGCAAAATTTTCCGCG
>JASHRI010000237.1 GCA_030037435.1 Candidatus Acidiferrales bacterium
CGAATGCAGCTATGAGGCTTGTCAAAGACGCGCCCAATCTCATGCAGCGACTGCCCCGCCTTCCATCAGCTCCAGACCTCACGCTTCTCGCTCGCGGAAAGACCAAATCGTTTACCTGGCTTCATGCAACACCACCCTTTCACCAGACTTACATCCAATGGTGTTGCATCGACCGCCTGAGCCAGCAGCGCTTACCGGACAAGTGGAGTACCGGGAAAGGACATGTCCGGTCATCCGACTTATCAGGGCTTAGGCCGCTTTCCGGCGAGCGCGGCAGATCTCGTACGCCCCGAGCTGGTAACCACTGGCGAGCGTCATTGCTGGCCCTTTTGCCGCATGGCAGTCTCTTCTGATTTGGCATTGGACAGATAAATCCAGAATAGTATTTCCGTGACTACACGGTTGCCTTCCAGCTGCGATCAGTCGGTATCTGACTGCGTTGTGGGGACGAAATTCGGGACGACACCCGGCTGAGTGGAGTTGATGGCTATCTGGATAAAAGCGAATCGTGCTCTGCAGTGAGCGCATTCTTTTCTTAGATGTGATTTAGCTTCCGCTTCCAAACGGCCCTGATTCTTACTTCAGACTGGTTTGAGTCACGCAGTGCAATAGCTGCGATAAGGAAGGCGATGCGTTTTCGGTATGACAGCGTGTCCACACTAGCATTGGACAATTCTGTCTGAAGACCCTAAGACTGCCTGCAACGAAGGATACCGGACCTCTGAAGCTTTCGCGATCGACAAGAAAGCCTTCGGTAATGGTGCGTCGCGCCAACGTCCAGAATGACAGAAGAGGTGAGGTGGTTAGAATGATTGACCATGAACAGGAACTAAGCATTCAAGAAGACGGCTCGCATGTTCGCCTTCCAGGGCTGCTCGTCAGAAGACGGCTTCCTACCGCCCGGGGCATACTTGTTGTATTTGCGCAATGCATTTTCCTGATGCTTTCTCTTTTGCTTGCTGCAACCTGCGCCAAGGCTCAGGCCACTACCGGTATCTCAGGCGTCGTACAGGATTCCAGTGGAGCGGTGGTGCCCGGCGCAAGCATTCTCGCTACGGACACGGACACCAATTACACGGCTAAGGCCGTTTCCGGTTCGGATGGCGGATTCGTCCTGACTTCATTGCCCGTAGGCCCTTACAACTTGGCCGTTACTGCGACTGGATTTGCACCATATACCCAGACGGGAATCGTCCTGAAGGTTGCCCAGGTTTTTAATGTGCAGGTGAAGTTAGAAGTCGGCACAGTGACGCAGGGGGTCACAGTCCGAGCTGACGCAGCAACAGTGCAAGTCAGTGAACCCACGGTGCAGACCATAGTGCCCGAGCAAATCGTTAACGATCTTCCGCTCAACGGACGGCAAGTGGGAGACCTGCTTTACACCGTTCCGGGCGTCTCCGATTCGACGATCAACCAGAATCTGGCCGTATCAACCACAGTAGGAGCGGGCGAGCAACTACCGGGGGAAACCTCACCAGCCACGCACGGCGTGACAACAGGGAGCACCTACTATGCCCTGGATGGCGCGAACAATATTGATACCTATGCGATGATCGGTGGCCCCTTCCCGAATCCCGACGCCACCCAGGAATTCAATGTGGCCACGGCTGCCTACGACGCGCGCTACCCGTCAGCGCCGGGCGGGGCGATCAACATCATCACCAAATCGGGCACGAACAGCATCCACGGGTCGGCATTTGAGTACCTCCGAAACGGAATCTTCAATGCCAATGAGTGGAATTCTCTTGCCTCCGACGGTTTGAAGCGGCACCAGTTCGGCGGCGCCATCGGTGCGCCAATCATAAAGAACCGTTGGTTCATCTTCGGCTCGTATCAGGAGACGCTAGAGTCGGACGCTGCGAACGAGGTGTTTCGAGTGCCCACAGCGGCAGAGCGGGCTGGAATCTTTCCAACGACAGACGCCTCTGGAACGCCTGGAACGATCACCGCCGCTCAGCTTGCTTTCACTTCCAATGTAATCGTAGGAAATCCCTTCATCACGGGCGTGAGCCCGACCATCAACAATTTAGTGACTCAGTACATGCCGTTGCCGAACGACTCAACAGGTCTCAACTACATAACGAACATACCCACCAAACAGAGAAATTATGAGTACGTTATCAAGAGCGACTATGATCTCGGAAACCACCGAATCTTCGGCCGGTTTTTCCGCCAACACAATTTGAGTCCCCTCCACACTATGACCAGCCAAGGCATGGACCCGAGCATCGGCGGCAAACTGAACCTATTCACAGAGAATGGCGGGACCTTTTCTTACTGGGAGACTGCCGCACTGGGAGATACGTGGACGAAAAGCCAGTGGGTTCTCGATTCTCGCCTCTCATTCGCGAAGGGTAATTCAAGCAACCAATTGGATCCAAATATTGAAGGGATTACGCTTAGCTCGCTGGGAGCGATGAATTTTACGCCCGGTCTTCAAGGCGGCACGGGGCTCATAATCGTGGGGCCGGGTCCCAGTTTTGACGGAATCGTTAGTGAACTGAATGCTTTGCCGCGCGAGACCACGGAACTATCGGAAGATGCTTCCGTAGTCAAAGGCAAGCACGAGTTCTCATTCGGGGGCTACTACAGAAGGTTGCATTATGCTGAAGTCAATTATGCGGGACAATCCGGCGTCAATATTTTCGAAGGAGTGACAAGCTCAATTCTCACGGGCATATACGGTGCTGCAATCGAGCACGACCCAAGTCTGAGTCTGACAGATCCTGCTGTTACCGACCTTATCTTGGGCTCGCCGATTGAGTCGATCCAGCATGATGGGTTTTTTGTCGGGGCGAGCCAGAATACTCTGGGGTTCTACGCTGAGGACAAGTACCGTATTACGCCGCGGCTGACCTTGACAGGCGGAGTTCGATACGACCCTTTCCTGCCGATCGTCACGTTACGCGACCAAATGACTTGCTGGGTTCCTGGGGAACAGTCTAAGGTCTTCGTCAACGCGCCTACAGGGCTCGTCTTTCCAGGCGATCCCGGATGCAGCCCGGCGGGCACACCCAATAAACTGCTAAACATCCAGCCGAGGGTTGGGTTTGCCTACGATCCATTTGGCAATGGCAAAACCTCGATCCGCGCCTCCTATGGAATTTTCACGATGCAGGAACAGTTGCAGCAGATGCTCGGCATGTCTAACCCGCCATGGATCCGAAATTTCCAGCCCCAGCAACCTTTCCTGAGCATCGATAACATTTGGGCAAGCGCCGGGTTTCCCTCGAACCCGTTTGCGGGCGGATTCCAGACAACCACATTCAGGCCGACAACTGACGTCGCATTTCCCACTGTCCCGTTCGCGACGGCGGCGATTGCCAAGAATTTCACTCCAGGATACGTTCAGCAGTGGACCCTGTCGGTCCAGCGGTCCCTCGGAACGCATGATGTTGTACAACTTGCTTATCTGGGAACGAAGACAACTCACGGCAGCTCAGCGTTCGACCTAAACGTACCCAGCCTGGAGACCCCTGCAGAGAAAGCTGCGAACCAACCAGATCAGGCCCGCCGCCCGGATCAGGCCCTTGCCCAAATCTACGAGCTTTCAAGCACCAACAACGCGAACTACAACTCAATGGAAGCCTCGCTGACGCACCAAGTACGATGGGGTCTGTTTCTAAACTCCAGCTTCTCGTGGTCGAAGTGCATCGATGAGAACTCGGACCCTGCTTCAACAGGAGGCGCCACGAACTACCAGGGGCCCGGTGGGGCGAATCGCCGAGGGCGTTGCGACTTCGACCAGAACTTTGCGTGGAGATCGACCGCGAGCTGGAATTTGCCTTCCTTGTCTAAGTCGAACTCCTTCGTGCATCAGACTCTTGGAAATTGGACTGTTTCAAGCGTCTGGGCGATACAAGCAGCTCCCCCGTTTAGCGTAATCGACAGCAACGACAATTCGGGGACCGATTTGGGCCTGGATCTGGCGAACCGGGTTCCGGGACAGCCTGTGTGGATACCTAACACCGGCATTGGCCCATCCATGATGCTGAATTTCAATGCCTTTGCGGATAACCCGGTTGGGACATTCGGGGACTCCGGCCGGAACGCCTATCGCCCTCCCTCAATCAAGAACATAGACTTTGCGTTGATGAAGAATTTTCCGATCAAAGAGCAACTAGGTATTTCGTTTCGGGCGGAAGCTTTCAATTTATTCAATCACCCTTCCTTCAGCTCGGAAAGTGCGACTTGGAGCTCCGGATCTGCGACATTCGGCACCTTCACCACCGCCAGTAACCAGTCACGCGTCATGCAGTTTGCACTCAGGCTTCAGTTCTGAGGAAGCCGGAACCGGGCTATCACCCTCTGCCCCAGCTCGGTCCAGGCCCTTTATGTAACCATGCACAGTCAGAACAGGAAGATCCATGATTCGTAGCCTCTGGATATTTGCAACCGTGGTGGTGCTTGTCGCGGTATCACTGGCTTATGCCGTCGAACCCACGGTCGTCAGTACACAAGACGGCCAAATCTCGGGCGTGACCGATTCTCTCGGCGTTACCTCGTACAAAGGCATTCCATTCGCGGCTCCCCCAGTCGGCAAGCTGCGCTGGCGACCTCCTCAACCAACCGCTCATTGGGAGGGCGTCCGCAAAGCGGATCACTTCGGCAACGCCTGCGAGCAAAAGTTAGGCCGTTCGCGACCGCCTTGGACGGAGCCGTTTATGGAGCAAGGCCCTTCCCGTGAAGATTGCCTTTACCTAAATGTTTGGACCGCCGCGAAGACCGCGCGCGAGCGTCGTCCCGTGATGGTCTGGTTTCACGGCGGCGGTTTCACTGAAGGATCGGCCTCGATCGCCGTTTATGACGGAACGCAGCTCGCAAAACGTGGAGTTGTTTTGGTCGGCGTGAATTACCGTCTTGGCGTGCTTGGCTTCCTTACGTATCCCGCCCTGAGCAAGGAATCCGAACGCGGTGTTTCCGGTAATTACGGGTTGCTCGACCAAATCGCGGCTCTACGCTGGGTTCAGAAAAACATCGCGGCGTTCGGCGGCGACCCCAATCGGGTAACGATATTCGGCCAATCGGCCGGGGCGGGAGCCGTGTACGACCTCATGCAGAGCCCCCTAGCGAAAGGCCTTTTCGTCCGGGCAATTTCGGAAAGCGGACCGGGATTGATCGGCCGCGCCCTCCTTGGCGGCACGGCAACATATGCCGCGCGCGAACAATTAGGTGTGAGTTGGGCTGAATCCAAAGGAGCTCATTCTTTGGAGGACTTGCGAGCCCTTCCCGCTGCCGCGTTTGAGGTTGCAGGAGGCCCGGGGAGTCCTCCGGCGCCGACTTCTCCTGTGCCCGACGGCTGGGTACTCCCGGCGGCTGGCGCGGCACCGCCCACCGACCAAGTCCCGCTGCTGCTTGGAATGGTCGCGGACGATATTGGCATAGGCGGTGGTTTCGGCCCGCCTCAAAAGCCCAGCATCTCCTCCTATCAGGATACGGCAAAGAAAAAGTATGGCTCGGAAGCAGATAATTTTCTGAAGCTTTACCCTGTCGCAACGGATGACCAAGTGCCTGTGATGCAAAAAACGGCCGCCCGCGACCAGGCCCGTGTGTCCATCGATCTGTGGTCCTCCGACCAACTCAAGCTGAGTAAGAAAATCTATACGTACTATTTCGATCGGACGCTGCCTTGGCCGGAGCATCCCGAATTCGGCGCTTTTCATACCTCGGAGGTGCCTTACGTCTTCGAAACTATCGGTATCACCGGCCATCCGATTGAACAAATCGATCATCAGGTGTCCGACGCCCTTTCTTCCTATTGGATAAACTTCGCTGCGTCGGGGAATCCGAACGGGAAACCCCTTGTTCACTGGCCGGCTTACAGTCCCGATGCGCACACAACCATGGAGCTCGGCGCAAGAATGGGTCCGATGCCTGAGGCCGGCACACAGGAGCGACTGGCATTCCAGATCAAGTATCTCGATGCGGATTGGGTGGCGCACTGAGAATAATCATCGAAGAGGAGATCCATGGTGAAGCGTTTGAAGGTACTGCGAGAATTTGCGTTTCTTATCTTGCTGGCCGCTCAGTTTTGTTACGCCCAGAAGCCTCCGGTGCCGGAACAGGATATTTCCACCCGGCCAGTCGTGCCCATCTGGCCCGGTAAGCCCCCCGGAACCGAAAATGCCACTCAGAAGGAAGGCATCATACATGTTCCCAACAGTCCGGGTTGGCGTATCGCCAGAAACGTAACCATCCCGACGCTCACCATGTTTCAGCCAAAATCCGGCAATGCCTCGAAGACCGCGGTGATCGTTGCCCCTGGAGGGGGATTCCGTGTCCTCGCCATCGACCAAGAGGGCTACCCGGTCGCTGAGTGGTTCTCTCAACATGGCATTACCGCATTCGTCCTGAAGTACCGCCTCGCGGAGACCCCGGCATCCGATGCAGCAGTCCTATCCCCGACGCCGGGCCCGCCTATTCCCCCGGGCGCGATGGGTCCACTTCCGGAAGGGGCACAACAACACGCAATCGCCGATGGAATACAGGCGATCAAAGTCGTGCGCGCCAACGCTGCCAAATGGGGTGTGTCACCGGATCGTATCGTATTCGCGGGATTTTCCGCAGGAGGCGTTGTGACGTCCGGAGTCATGCTGACTGAAAACCCTGCGGAGCGCCCAAACTACGTGGCCCTCATTTATGGAGCTCCATTTGACGCGACACCGACCATACCTGCCAACACTCCGCCAGCCTTCCTCGCCGTTGCGGTAGACGATCCTATTGCGTCAAAGGCGGAGGTGGCATTCTTCAATGCGCTCCGGGATGCCAATGCCCGCCCGGAATTCCATGTGTTTCGCTCGGGGAAGCATGGCTTTTCATTCTCGCAAAGGGGCACCAGCGACCATTGGATAGATGAGTTGTACTGGTGGATGGAGTCGTACGGACTGACGAAGCCATAGGCTTCGCCTCAGCCACGGCCAGGCTGAGCGAGATTATGCTTGTGTCGCATACCGTGGCGAGCTCCAGGGCGAAGCTGACGTTGGTGACCGGGGCCGTGCCCGCGTCCTTGCCGGCACGATCCTTGGAGGCGGCGATCGATCTTCTGGCGGGAGGCAAACCAGATGACCCTGAAGATTGTTCAGATAGTGTGGTTCGCCCTTTTGATCGCAGTTGCTGCTGCCTGGCCGGCAGATGTTGACGGTCCGGTCGCTTTCGTAACCGGTGGAAAGATCCAAGGCCGGTTGTGGGCCGATGGCAATGGCGCCTCCTTCAAGGGAATTCCATTTGCGGAGCCGCCGGTTGGCAATCTCCGCTGGCGCGAACCGAAGCCGGTCAAGGCTTGGAAGGGTGTTCGAGCTGCGGATACTTACGGCCCCCCTTGCGCTCAAATCAATGCGGGGTGGAATGCTGCGGAGGCCAAGGCCGGCAACGAAGATTGCCTCTATCTCAACGTCTGGACTCCGGCATGGCCCCCCAAGTCACGGTACCCCGTGATGGTCTGGATTCATGGAGGCGGGAATGCCGGGGGCAGCGCCGACGGCACGCTCTTCAATGGCGAACCGCTGGCGCGATATGGTGTAGTCGTCGTAACCATTCAGTACCGGCTGGGATTGTTTGGATTTTTGGCCCTTCCCGATCTCGGCAAGGAATCTCCTCATCATGTTTCCGGGAATTACGCGATTCTGGATCAGCTTGCGGCCCTTCGATGGGTGAAAGCCAACATTGCCGAGTTCGGCGGAGATCCGCGCCAGGTTACCGTTTTCGGCCAATCCGCTGGTTCCCATGACATCGGTGTCTTGCTGACCTCTCCGCTGGCTAAAGGCCTGATCGCTCGCGCGATCGAGGAGAGTGGAACGGTTACGATCAGCGGAGCTGCGATTCCTACTCTGGTCGATGCGGAACAGAATGGGAAGAAACTTACCGCCAGCTTGCAGGTACCGGACGTTAATCCGATAGCATATCTCCGTGGACTTTCGACCGAGCAAATTTTGAAGGCCGCTCCATCCTACGGAACCGGAGCACTCGGGCCCAACGTCGATGGTTACGTGATCCCTCGCTCTCCAGCGGAGGTCTTCGCCTCCCACCACGAACTTCCGGTGCCCTTGTTGATCGGCAACAATGCCCGCGAATTCACGCAGCCAGGCGGGCGCGATGAGCTTCGTCAGGCCATAGAGAAGCTCTACGGAGTCCATGCGCCTGAGGCGCTGAAATTCTACGGTCTGGCGACCGGTTCGCCGAATCCGAGCTATCCTCCCTACGGAGACGCGAACTCACAGTTCGCCACGGACACGGCTTTTCGCTGTTCGACTGTGAAAATCGCCAACTCTCATAGCGCGCTGGCTCCCACGTATGAGTACGAGTATTCCCATGCTCTTCCCGGCCGTGAAGCTCAGGGCGCCACTCACTCGGCGGAACTCGGATATGTCTTCGGAACGTTTGCGATGGGCAAGCCTGAGTCGCTAGACCGGAAGATCTCAGCTGACATGCAGCTTTATTGGACGAATTTCGCCAAATCCGGCGATCCCAACGGCCCATCTCTGCCTGTATGGCCGAAACACGATTCCGTGTCGCAAGCCTACCTCGAATTTACGGACAACGGTCCAATTGTGAAAGGGAAACTGCGATACAACATTTGTCGCTTGTATGACGGCCTTGGACACCCTTAAGTCCGCACGGGAATGGCTGAATCTTAGAAATCACCGTTCCGACTATTGAAGAGTGGGCACCTTGAACCACCGTGACTTGACCACAGGCCCGCGTGAGCCACTGGCACCTGCATCGCAAGTACCTTCTTATGGCGCGGGTTCGTTAGCAACTTCCGCGTGAATCCTGAGCAACCGATTGACGATATCGATCTTCCGCGCTCGTGCAATCCCGCATTCGCAGGCAATGCCGAAGCGCGGTACATACTTGCTTGCTGCCGCTATGCGCTTGCGTGCCCCATCGGCTCCATCCGCCGCATGTACAACTCCGAGATAGATTTCGGTCTCCGATGAAAGTGCGAGGTGACTCAACGGCGTGAAGTAGGCATCGTCCGCGCGGCTGATCGGCACCGGCATGTGTATATAAGCGATCTTGTGAGGCACGCTCTGGGCTAGGGCGTTCGCGACCTCGACAAGTTTGGCCGTGTCGATTGGTTCAACGAAGTGCTTGGCTCCGAAGTCGCCATAGCAGAGGTGAAAGCCGAGCTCCACAGCAGCAGGGATTGGCGAACAAATCCGCGCGATGCGCGCCATGATGTTTTCTCTTGATGTGTTGATCAGCGGAAACATGTCCTGCGGTTGACCGTCGAGTATGATCAGCTCGTGACAGAAGTCCCACTGAATGCAAAGGTCTTCGTGCGGGAT
Source organism: Candidatus Acidiferrales bacterium (assembly GCA_030037435.1). GTDB lineage: Bacteria > Acidobacteriota > Terriglobia > Acidiferrales > UBA7541 > Palsa-295. The sequence goes on from JASHRI010000237.1 coordinate 9,288, forward strand.
TGCGCGGCAGATCGCCTCTACCTCCCGAATCATCGCTGCCTCGTAAGCGACTTCTATAGAGAGTAGATCGCGCGCGGTGCAAAATGCGTAAATCACGCCCATGGGAGTCGGTAAGCACACTTGAAACCGCACGTTACCTGGCAGCTCGCCCCGATCGCGGGCTGCGCAGAAGTCGAAGTAAGAGGCTCTCGCTTCGCGGGCGTAGCCGAGCTCGCCGAAGCGAATCTCGCCGGGCGTCGCTTCTTTAGCCAAGCATAAGAGCGGAAATCCTGAAGTTTTGCGAACAGCACCACTGGGATCTGGCCGAAGATATGGATTAGAACGAAGAACGGGATACTGGAAGCTGACCCAGAGGCGGCGCCCACCCGGCTCGCCATCGGGAACGCGGCGCAATCGACGACCGAGGGTTTGGCCAACCGTACGGAATACGTCCTCGACCGAATCTAGACCAATGCTACCAACCAAGTGAACTCTGTCACACATTCGCAAGTGCTCTGGAACCGAGGCCAGATTTCCGCCGTTTGAACATGCAAATCATCCCCTTCCTGGTACTTCGACAAACTTCAAGTCGAGTTCATCGATACGGTGCATGACACGGTCAAAGCGTGGGGGCTTGATCGCGGTAGGAAAAACATAGCCTTCATACGGGTCTCCAAGAATGCGAAAGAAGTTCTCGAAAAGGCCGGGTGAGAGATAACCGAAGAATCGTGTATAGTGCGCATCCATTCTGTACGCGTGGACCGTCCTTGGGGGAACGTACAAAAAGTCGCCGGGCATCAGCCGGTACTCATTTTCTCCCGCCCACAGCGTCATGCAACCCTCGACACAAAAAAAGGCTTCCATGACCTTCTCATGATAATGCTTCGGAATGGCCTCGCCGACGGGCCCCTCGGTCATGACGCCGATGAACTTACCCGAACTGTTGCTTTGCTGCCCGATGATGTTAAAAAGCGTGTCGCCGGCAACAAGGCGCTGACCTTCTCCGGACTCGAGCACAAAGGGCAACTCCCCATCCGGAACGACGTTGAGCGACTGTGTTTGCAAGGAAGGCGAAGAAAATATCGGTTGGGACTCTGTAAACTTCACGTCCGCGCCATTTTCAGCCCGAGCGATTCGTTCCTTCGAAAGCTCAGCCTGCGGGTTCGGCGGATACATGTGAGGAGCATATGGCTCGCCCAAAATAGCATGGAGCTGCCGGGCACTGCCGCCGTTAGTCCAAGAAAGAAATTGAGTGTGATGTCCTCGCATCCGGTATCCATGGCCGATCTTGGGGGGAATGTTTGCATAGTCACCGGGCGATAATAAGTATTCACGACCGTCCAGCCATAGCTCCAATTTCCCGTCGAAAACCAAAATGGCTTCGTGCCCCCGTTCGTGAACGTGCAACGGAAAAATCGAGCCCTTGCCGCCCGCGACTACAACTGCTTCATGAAGGCCGCCAGTTTCCTCGTGGCGTGCAATGAAGGTGGCGAGCTCCCCGCCGACTAGGTAGCGCTCGCCTTCTCCGGCGCCCAGAAAATAGGGGATATTCTTACCAGGTAGCTGATCACTCATCATTGAACCCGCGGCTATTTCGCATCGCAATCGGGGAACATAATTTGCGCCGATTGATACAGATCGCGGCGCCAGTTGTTCCATTCGTGACCACCGGAACTAAAAACCCAAAAGTTGCGGATGCCGTTCCGATTCAGGATCGCCAGCACGGCCTGAGCGTTCTTGAGCGCAATGTCCGTTTCGCCGGCTGACATATACAGAGGCACTCGCAATAGATCATTGGTTGCCTGCGAATTCTTGAAGAGCTCCTGAAAGTTATCCTCAAATGCCTTCTGCTGATCCGGAAAGTAGCCCGAGCTATATACGAATAGTTCACTGAATGTATCTAAGTGGGGCAGGCCGGTATTTAGGGTTACAAATCCCCCCATCGACAACCCTGCCAGAGCCCTGTCTTCGCGGTCGGACTTGACGCGGTAGTGACTTTCCACGTACGGAATAATGTCCTTCAAGTACTCCTTCGTGCAGTCGTCATCCTTGCCTGGCGCAGACGGGATGGCACTCGCGCATGCGTGCGTGTTGGGCATCGCCACGATCATCGGTTTTGCTTTGTCTGCCGCTATTAGGTTGTCGAGAATGAAATTGGCGGCTCCTCCGCGTCGAGGCTCGGCCGGCTTGATCCACGCCGTGTCATCGTCGCCGCCCCCATGGTTCAAGTACAGCACAGGATAAGCCACGCTTTTGTTCGTGTCATAGTCGGGCGGCAGATAAACGTGCATTCTTTTGTCTTCGCCGGCGTAATTTTTATAGTTCGCTTCTTCTACCTTGCCGTGTGGAACATTCACCTCGGCGTAAAAACCCGTGTCCGTGTAGGCGGGTAGCGCCGGCAATATTGGAAGGGGACACACTCCCGCTTTTGGCGCGGGAGGCATCGGTCCACGGGGAACTCCAGGCGGCATCTGGCCGGGCGGCGGAGGCACCTGTTGTGTTTGTGCAAATGACGGAATTACATCCAACACCAACAGCGAAAGGCAAAATCCAATGCAGCAGAGGGGTCCCGCTGATTTCCTCATATCACCTCGCATTCTCATCGTGAGTGCCGGTGAGCTCATGGCCTTGTGTACCCATTCTCCTTTTTACCGATAGCACTCAAAAGTAGTGGTCTCATGTCAGCATAGCCATCTCGGTTGGGATGAACGCCATCATTGGACAAGTCCTGCCGGAAGCCTCCTTTGGAGTCCGCTAGCACTGAGTAGTAATCGACGTACTGGCTGCCGCTCTGCAAGGCATAGGCATGCAGCCACTGATTCAGCTTCACGATAGTGGACGCGGGCCTGAGCGATGGATTCCAAGGAAAAGCAGACGCCGGAAGAATAGACGCGAGCACGACTCGAATATGATGCACGTGGGCTAGCTCCACCATTGCGGTGATGTTGTTCTTAACGTCCGGCTCCGTGGTCGGGCCGGTGTTGCCCGCGACGTCGTTTGTTCCGGCCATGATATGCACAATCTGAGGTTTGAGCGCGATGACGTCTTGGAAGAACCTGAGTAGCATTTGAGGAGTTGTCTGGCCGCTGATACCGCGTCCAACCACTTCATCGCTAAATACGCTCGGATCACCTCTTACCCACAACTCCGTTATCGAATCTCCCATAAGTACTACCTTCGGTGAGTGGTTCAGGGCCGCGTTCGCCGACCGATAACGACACAGGTCAGCCCAGTCAGTTCTGGCTCTCTCCTCCTGAGCCTTCCGAAAGGCTTCGAGATCGGGACGGTTCGTTGCCTGGGAGAATAATGTCGTGTCGAACTTGCCTGGAATAAGCAGACGATCAGATGCACCTGCTGGAGCTGGAGGAGCCGGTAGCGCCGGTGGGCAAGGGTCTGCTACGAGGGCCGTGGGAGCCGGTGTTGCGGCGACTACGGCCGGAGGCGTTTGGGCCTGCGATAACGATGCATACAAGAAGACTGCAAACAAGATTGGTCCTAGGTTTCGCATGGATTGAACATCTCGAGTAGGTTCCCTTTCGATTCCGAGAACTTCGCGGCCAGTACCTGAGCAAAATAGCTAATCCCAGCCCGAATGGAAAAAGGAATTATTGCGGCAACTGAAGGCTCACAGGACCGCGTTCCTGTGCATGACGCAGCCGAAGCCGAGAAACACGATCCACACGCGTTCCGTTCCGTTGCCGAAGTCTTGACTGAGACATGCTCCCAATTTCAGCCTTAATTTTCGTTCGAGCAATTTCGAGAAAACCTAGGACAGCTTTGGACCTCTCGTGTCTACGCCAAGCGAGACAAACTTGGATTTTGGCTCCAGGTTCTTCGAGCGGAACCTCGACAAGACGACTTGAAAATACCGGATAGCAAGTGAACGTTCCGGTACCTATTAGAGATTGGGACCCAATGTAAATCCCCTTTCCAAGAGCTACAAGCATTGCAACCGTCTCGTCGAAAGGAGAGGTCGCGAATCGAAGCATTTTCGGACTTATGGAAGCTTTGTTAAAGAGTTCCATGATCCTGTCATAGAGTCCTGCACACGCGCTTCTGGGATGAATCAACAACGGCTGTTCAGCCAATTGGGATAGCTTGAGTGTTCGAAACCGAGACAACGGATTAGCCCTGCACATGAGAATTTGGAAACGCTCTTCGAAAAGCGGTTCAGATTCCATAGCCTCATCGACGGGCGCTCGGACGAGTGCGGCGTCAATATCCACATCGCGGAGCCCGAAGTGCGATTGACTAGAGACCAAATCTCGAACTTCAATTTCGATTTCAGGGATGTTCTGCGAATGGTCGGATATCACCTGGCTCATGGGTCCCCCAAGACCCATTCCTATTCCAATCCTTAGCACTCCAGCCTTGCCGTCGGCGGCGAGCGAGGCAATCGCCTTCAGTCGGTCCGCAGCTGCGAAGACAGGGTCAACGCCTCTTAGGACAAGACGGCCGGCGTCAGTAAGCTGGACGCCTCGATGATCGCGAATAAAAAGTCTGACCCCCAACTCGGCCTCTAGGCGTTGGATTTTCCGTGTCAGCGGTGGTTGGGTAATATTAAGGTGCCGAGCCGCCCTAGAAAAGCTTAGCTCCCGGGCGATTTCAACAAAACAGCTGAGCTCATGAAGATCCATGACCTCTCCCCCTTCCCTTACTTATTGGACAGCCAAAGCTACCACAGTTTGATATAAAATATGTGATATTAAATCATGATTTTGTTGACGGAGGGCCTGTTGTAGAAGACAATCCCTTCGCCCGGAAAAGCTTCCCAGGGGGCAGCCGATACCCAGGCTTGGGAGGCCGAGTTCACTGACGGCTTCGGATCAGAGATGCGGCTCCTTACATTCACCGTTAACGGAACAGCTGAGGTGGGCGTGCTCGAGGGATGTCAGATTGAAGCCCTCGACGTGCCCAACATGCGTGCTCTCTTCGAAATGGGCCCCCCCCAAACGCTCGCCCCTAAACTCAAGACGGGACGGCGATTCGCGCTACCTGATGTGAGATTAAAGGCTCCGATAATTCCGAAGAAGTTCTTCCACACTGCCGGCAATTTTAGGGAGCATGCACAAGAGGGAGATAAGGCGAAATGGGTGAGTTCGATTCGCCCTTGGATTGTATTTTTTCAAAATGTTGATGCCATCATCGGCTCGGATACTCCGGTGGTATATCCTGAACACCTGACTAGCGAATTGGATTATGAATTGGAACTAGCCGTGGTGCTGGCGAAGAACGGGAAACATTTTGGTGTCGAGGACGCGGAGGAATACATAGGCGGTTATTCGATTTTTAACGACATTACCGCCCGAGATATTCAGCGACGTGAAATGCAATCGTCCAATTTCTGCTTCAGTAAGAGCATCGATACGTTTTGTCCACTGGGTCCTTGGATTGTGACTCCGGATGAAGTCCCCGATCCCAGAAACCTGAAAATGGAGTTGAGGGTGAACGGCGAAAAGCGTCAAAGTTCCTATTCCGGTAATATGGGGGTCACAATTCCGCAGATTCTCGCTCACTACTCTGCCCTCGGCTATTCCGCGGGGGACGTGCTCTCAACCGGGACTGTTTCAGGCGTCGCTGCATTCAGTGACGATCCGGCGAAAAATTTGCTAAAACCCGGGGACATAATAGAAGCGGAAATCGAAAGGATAGGAATACTTCGCAACCCTGTTATCTCCTGGGAGAATGCCTACGGTGAAAAGCCCCCCGCTCCACTCAAATGGTAACGCTGTCTCCCAGACAAGCCTTTTGCGCCGAAAGATCATGGGAGATCTAGATGAGTGAATCGTCACGGCTGCAGGGCAAAGCTGTGTTTGTATCGGGTGCTGGTCGGGGTTTCGGCGCTGCAATTGCCGGGGCGATGGCAAGAGAGGGCGCTAACCTCGCGATTCACTACAATACTTCGGCTTTAGGAGCTGAGAACGTCGCCAAATCGATTCGCTCACTAGGATGTCAAGCGATAACGCTCCAAGGCGATATCACTAAATGGTCTGAAGTGAAAAAACTGGCCGACCAAGCATTCGATCATTTTGGTCGGCTAGATGTGCTGGTGAACAATGTGGGAGACATGGCTTCCGAGCAGAAGTCGTGGCGCGAGATGACCGAAGACGCGATCGATCATGTCCTAGCTGTGGACATAAAAGGCACAATGCTCATGACACATGAATTTGGCTCGCGCATGTTAGATCAAAAAGGCGGTGGAGTTATTGTCAACATAGGATCCCGGGTGGTCGTGGCAGGCAGCCCCAGGGCGCCTCAATACGCGGCCGGCAAGTATGGAATCATTGGCCTGACTAAATCTTACGCCCGGGCTTTTGCTCCGACAGTACGGGTCAATGCTTATGGGCCGGGATTCATCGAGACCGAAAGACTTCTTTCGCGACAGGAGTGGAAATCCGGCAGACGTGAAGAGATCCTCGCAAACACGCCGTTGAAGCATATTCCTCAGCCAGATGAGGCGGTAGGTCCGGTAATTTTCCTGGCTAGCGACGAATCTCGACATATAACCGGAGGATTTCTGATTTCCGACGGCGGCCTTTCTATGGTAGGTGCTTGAAGGGCCCGAACCACGCCTCCTAGCTGGCGCCTAGAATCAGTCCGTCAGCGGGAAGAGGGTTTGCCCCGTCATCTGTTCTGCTATGAAATTCGCAGTCCTAGCGAGATGGTTGTGGAGTAGCAGCGCAGCTTTGTCCGGGTCCCTGGAAACGCATGCATTAAGAATAGCGTCGTGCTCATCGCCGCGATTGCGAAGTTCTTCCTTGAGCGGCACCCACTTGTGGCGATAGCGCTCGCAGCTCTCCCACAAGGGTATTATCAACCGAACCAGCCACCGCGAAGCGCTCGCAGAATAGAGCGTGAAATGAAAATCCTTGTGCGCGCTCTCGTCATAGTCATCCTCGCGTTGTGCGGCCATGTAGCGTCGGAGATGCTCGCGAGCCTCGTCAGCAAGATCGGGCGTGAACACTGCAGCGGCCTTCCGGATAGCCATGGTCTCCAAGACGAGCCGTACCTCATATAACTCGTGCAGGTCGGCAGAGGATAGCTCGGTAACGCGGGCGCCTCGGTGTGGCTCATGATCTGCAAGGCCCACAAGTTCCAAACGATATAGGGCCTCGCGAATTGGCGTTGGGCTCAATTGCAGGGTGCGGGCCAAGTCTTCGATTCGCAACCGATCTCCGGGAGCAAGGTGGCCTCGCACAATAGCATCATGAAGACTCGAATAGGCTCGACCCGAAAGTGTCCGGGGCGTCATTTCGCCGTCTGGGCCAGCCCGCTTACTCATGAAACCCTTCGCCATCGTCTCGATGCTCCTACGATTCATCTTCATGATCTGATCATACTCCGCCCTCTTAGAAACTGAGAGGCGTGGGCGCTTCGGAACCCCCCGATTCTAGTCCCAATCATTCTTTCGCAGTCGATGCTGTTTCGGTATAGCGGTCTCCTCTGATTTAGTATTGGACAGACGATTCCCCAGAAT